>NZ_JANQCT010000020.1:0-17936 GCF_024723495.1 Campylobacter sp. RM19073
GGGGTTGTTTGTCCGGCTTTGATATTTTGGGGATTTAATTATAGCGATGAGTTTGCCATAAGGGGCTGGGCTATACCTACTGCTACTGATATTGCCTTTGCACTTGGTGTGCTTATGCTCCTTGGCAATAGAGTGCCTAGCTCTTTAAAGATATTTTTGCTAACTCTAGCTATTATAGATGATCTTTGTGCGATTGTGATTATAGCGCTATTTTACACTACTGAGCTATCGGCTACATCGCTTGGAATTTCATTTATTTGCGTAATTATTCTATTTATCCTAAACCGCTTAAAGGTAAATAAAAAATCCATATTTCTACTCTTTACGCTAATTTTATGGTTTAGCGTATTAAAAAGCGGCGTCCATGCTACCATAGCTGGGGTTGTAGCGGCATTTTTCATACCTATGAGAGATAGCTCTGGTGGCAGTATGCTAAAAGAGCTTGAAAAAGATCTCCACGGCGTTACAAGCTACTTTATCTTACCGATTTTTGCCTTTGTAAATGCTGGAGTTGGCTTAGCTGGGGTTGATCCTAAACAGCTGATAAATTCAGTTGGTATGGGGATATTCTTTGGCTTATTTTTTGGTAAGCAACTAGGGGTATTTTTATTTAGCCTTATATTTATCAAGCTTGGCTTTGCTAAGCTCCCTGAAGGATCAAGCTGGTTACAATTTTACGGAGTGTGTATCCTAACTGGAATAGGCTTTACTATGAGCTTATTTGTAGGAGCATTAGCGTATAATGATAGTCCAGCATTTTATCACGCTGATAAATTAGCAATATTATTAGCTAGTTTTGCTGCTGGAGTGGTGGGATATATCTATCTATTTTTACTATGCAAACCTAAAAAAGCATAAATTAAGGAGAAAAAATGAGAAGTGACAATATTAAAAAAGGCTACACCAAAACCCCACACCGATCGCTATTAAGGGCAACTGGTCTTAGAGATGAGGATTTTGATAAGCCATTTATCGGCGTGGCAAATAGCTTTATTGAGATTATTCCGGGGCATTTTTTTCTTGATAAATACTCAAAAATTCTAAAAGATGAAATTCGTAAAAATGGCTGTGTGCCATTTGAATTTAACTGCATTGGCGTAGATGATGGTATCGCTATGGGGCATGAGGGTATGCTTTATTCTCTTCCAAGCCGTGAGATTATAGCAAATTCGGTTGAAACCGTGATGAATGCTCACTGCCTTGATGCACTTGTATGTATGCCAAACTGCGATAAGATCGTTCCTGGAATGCTTATGGGAGCTTTAAGAGTAAATGTGCCAACGATATTTATAAGCGGTGGGCCGATGGCTGCTGGAGTTGGGTCTAATGGAGAGGCTTTGGATCTAAACTCAGCTTTTGAGGCCGTTGGGGCATATGAGACCAAAAAAATAGATGAAAAAGAGTTAAAGCATATTGAGTGTAATGCTTGTCCAAGTGGTGGGAGCTGCTCAGGAATGTTTACAGCAAATTCGATGAATACGCTTTGTGAGGCTATGGGGGTGGCATTAGAAGGAAATGGTACTATTTTGGCTTTAACAAAAGAGCGTGAAGAGCTAATTAGAAAAGCTGCTAAAAGGATATGCGAGATCGCCCTTGATGAGAGATATAAAATCAGAAATATCATCAACGAAAAAACGATAAAAAACGCAATGGTAGTAGATATGGCGATGGGTGGAAGCTCAAATACGATTTTACATATGTTAGCCATCAGCCGTGAAGCTAACGCACCACTAGACATCGCTAAATTAAATGATATAAGCAAAAGCGTCCCACACATAGCCAAAATCGCCCCAAGCCTACCTAGTGTGCATATGCAAGATATAGCCAAGGCTGGTGGGCTAAGTGCGGTTATAAATGAAATAGCTAAATTTAATAGCGATTTATTAAGCTTAGACGCTCTTACTATAAGTGGCGAGAGCTTAGGCAATAGAGTGAAAAATGCTGAAATTTTAGACCAAAATATAATCCACACGGCAAAAAATGCTTACTCCAAAGTCGGCGGACTAGCTATTTTATTTGGGAATTTAGCCGAGCAAGGCTGCGTGATAAAAACCGCTGGGATAATCGGCTCAAGGCAATTTAGCGGAAAAGCTGTTTGCTTTAACTCCCAAGATGAAGCTATACAAGGCATTTCAAGCGGAAAAGTTCAAAAAGGCGATGTCGTGGTCTTAAGATACGAAGGTCCAAAAGGGGGGCCAGGAATGCAAGAGATGCTAAGCCCAACAAGCCTAATCGTAGGTCGTGGGCTTGGAGCAGATGTAGCCTTAATCACAGATGGGAGATTTAGCGGAGCTACAAGGGGGCTTAGCATAGGGCATGTAAGCCCAGAAGCTGCTGAAGGCGGTATGATAGGACTTTTAAAAGATGGCGATATCATCGATATTGATGTGGATAATTTTAGTATAAATGTCCGCTTAAGCGATGATGAGATAAAAGCTAGACGCAAAGAGTGGAAATACGCTGGAAAAGTGGTAAATAGTCGCTGGCTAAGACAATATCAAAAGCTAGTTACAAACGCAAGCAACGGAGCGATTTTAGAAGCGTAGAGATAAGGCAAAATAGCAAATATGAAATATGATATTTTTAAAAATAAATTAAATAATCGAATTTTTGGCGATGATTTAAATTATGAAATTTTGCTAACTGTCTTAAAAAATCCAAAGCGATATATTGGTTTATTTAGAATCACAAATGCTAAAACAAAACTAATACAAAATCTTACTCAAAGTTGTGAAATTAAGTTTGGTGATTTTTTAGAAGAAATTTTAACTTCTTATATCGATGAGATGGGCTATGAAAATTTAGATAAAAATATCGGCACAGATGAAGAGAATAAACCTTTGAGTGCCGATCAAGTTTTTAGAAAAAATAGTGAAATTTATCTAATCGAACAAAAAGTCCGCGACGATCATGATAGCACAAAAAAACGCGGTCAATACGCCAATCTAATCAAAAAAATTCGCTGTTTAAAACAAAATTTTCCAAATCAAAAAATAAAAGTTGCAATGTGGTTTAGCGATAATTCTTTAAAGAAAAATCAAAAATTTTATACCGAGCAAATCGCAAATAATACTGACGATTTGGTAGAAATTTCGCTATTTTATGGCAAAGAAATTTTTGAAAATTTATTTTATAGAATTGATATTTGGAATGAATTAGTTTCGCATTTAAAACAAAATAAAGCTGAGCGTTCAAATGAGATTTTGAGTGTGCCTGATTTTGATACAAGCAAAGAGATTAAAAATGCCTTGTTAAAAATAAAAAATAATGAGCCAAAACTTATTAAAAATCTACTTTCAAATAAAATAGAATTTATAGAATTGCGAAAAGAGCTTTTTCCAACTGGATGCAATTTAAAAGGACTTTGAAATGGTAAAAAATCAAATTTTAAAAGGAAATTCTTTAGAGATTTTAAAAACCTTGCCAAATGAAAGCGTTGATCTTATCTTTGCCGATCCGCCATACTTTATGCGAACTCAAGGAGTTTTAAAGCGACCAGAAGGAAGCAAATTTAATGGTTGTGATGATGAGTGGGATAGTTTTAAAGATAATGAAAGTTATGCCAAATTTACTCGTTTATGGCTAGAAGAGTGTAAAAGAGTTTTAAAAAGCAATGGTTCAATTTGGGTGATTGGTGGAATGCAGTGCATTTATACAATCGGTGGGATTATGCAAGATTTAGGGTTTTGGTTTATAAACGATGTTATTTGGCACAAAAGTAACCCAACGCCAAATTTTATGGGAACTCGCTTAAATAATTCTCACGAAACTTTAATTTGGGCTTGTAAAGATAAAAAATCAAAATTTACATTTAATTACAAAACCGCAAAAGAGCTTAATAGCGATAATATAGAATTAAATTTATTTCAAAAAGGCAAACGAAAACAACTTGGTTCTGTTTGGAAATTTCCAGTTTGCAGTGGCAATGAGAGATTAAAAGATGAAAATAAAGATAAGCTCCACTCCACGCAAAAGCCAGAAGCCTTACTCTATAGAGTGATTGCAATTAGCTCAAAAATTGGCGATTTGGTGCTTGATCCATTTGGCGGAACTATGACAACAGCTGTTATGGCAAAGAGACTTGGGAGAGATTTTATAATGATAGAGCAAAATGAGAGATACATAAACTTTGGCTTAAAAAGGCTAGAAAATATAGAATTTCAAAATAGCGATATAGCAATGGCTAAATTTGATAAGAAGCCTTTAAAAGTAAAAATGAGCGATATGATTAAGGCTAAATTTTTTAAAATTGGAGAGAAATTTTATCTAAAAAATAGCGATAAATTTGCAATCTTAAAAGATGATGGAAAGCTTGAGTTCGATGGCGAAATCTATGATATGCATACCTTAGCAGCTAAGTTTAAAAATGCCAAATCACCTCGCTTGAACGGCTTTAAATTTTGGGAAGTTTTAAGAGAAGATAAGCCTATTTTAATCGATAAAATTAGAGAAAATTATAGACAAAATTTAACACTCTAATCAAATATCAATAAAAATAAGAATATCTTAATCAATCTTAGCGTTTCATATTTATAGCGTTTTTTATCATCTCATCGGCGGTTGTTATTGATTTTGAGCTAGCATCAAACATCTTTTGTATTATTATCATATCAGTTAGCGATACGCCCAAATTCACATTACTCATCTCTAAAGTATAGTTTCTAATCGCAGCACCATAAACAACATCGCCATTTGCATCAGTAAAAAATATCGGCTCTCCTGAGTTTGGACTAGCTTGGTATATATTTTCACTAGCCTTGCTTAAACCTTGATTGTTTTGAAAGTGATATAACGCCACCTTAGCTACGGTAGTCATATCGCCATTATCAAAAACAGCCAAAATATCTCCACTATCACTCATAGAATATTTTTCAAGAAGTCCTTCTGGCTTACCATTTTTTTTCACGACTAATTCTGGGTCGCTTTGCTCGGCTGGACGAAGTCCATTAAAGCCACTATTTGGGATATTTTCATCATATGGAGTGCCTAAATTTAACTCCACATTTGCCCCACCATTATTAATCCCACCTAAAGTATTGCTTAATAACGCTCCCTTTTCATTAAATCTAAGCTCACCTTGAGATACGCTAATAATCTCCCCATCTGGACCTAGCACGCTTGCTAAGGCTTCAAAAACTATATTTTCACCTTGGGGAACTTGCTTTGTAAATTCAAGTTGTAAAATATTTTTATCCCCATTTGGAGCCCATAAATCAGTGGTAAATGTCTGTGTATTAGCAATTTGCTGTGGCACAATGGCTGTGGCTTTATACTCTAGCTCTGCTTCTAAATTCAGCCCAGCCATAGCATTATCAAAGCCAATTACAAAAGCCCCACCATCTAAGGTCTGAGTCTTAATCTCTACGCTTTTACCATCTTTATCAGTTATAGTAATCGCTACTTCTTTATCAGCTGAATTTGGATAATGCACCTCAGGGGTTTGATGGAGATTTCCAGCGACTATAATTGTATTGTTATCCTTATCGATCTGTGCTTCTAAAGTTTCGCTACTAAGCTCCACGCTTTGGTGCTCGGTTTTAATCGTAGAATCTAAATATCCCAAGTAGCTTACCTGAGTTGTAGGCGTAGCTGGAACATACAAAATATCAGGCAAATTTATCTTAGTTTGATCGTTTATGGCATTTAGCTTTACCTCTTGACCAACTGGCAAGGTATAAGCCTCCACATTACCATCAGTCACGCCAAGCTTACCTAACGCACTCTCTCCCAAAGCAGCAGGAGCTAAAGCGGCTGTAGAGCCTAGTAGATACATACCACTTCTATTTACTAAATCCCCATTTTTATCCTTAGCAAATTCGCCATTTCTAGTAAAATACTGCTCCCCATCAACGCCAATCAAACCAAAAAATCCATCTCCATCTATTGCCATATCAAAGACATTATCTGTAGTTTGCAAACTACCTTGAGTAAAATTCAAAGAAGTTGCCATCTTAGTTGAGCCTAGCCCAATCTGAGAATACACAGGTGAGCTAGAAGCACTATTTAATGTGGTGTAAAATAGGCTTTTAAATTCAGTCGTTGAGGTCTTATAACCTACGGTATTGATATTTGAGACATCATTTCCGATTGCGTTATGACCAAACTCAGCAGTCTTAACCCCATTTACGCCATTATAAAATCCTACCATCATGAGCTAGATACCTCATCTTTATTGCTCTCATCTTTGGCTACTTCATCTTTAGTTGTCTCATCTACAACATCATCTTTGCTTGTGCTAGAATTACTATTATCTGAATTTACACTATACACAACCGGCTCAGTAAATTCACGCACACTATCCATAGTTACATACTCTCCAGCTACTTTGATATACGCTACACCTTTATCAAATTTAACCGCCTCTACTGGATACTGCCCCAAAACAGTCTCTCTATTAGCCCCACTTGCGTCTATATATTTAGCTTTTATCAAGTATTCGCCAGGGAGAGTTGGCTCACCATTATTATTTTTTCCATCCCATTTAAATTGATTAACCCCAGATTTAACATCGCTTATGCTAACATTACGAATTACATTACCTAAAGAGTCATAAATCTCTATTGTTCCACCCTTAGCATCTACTGGGAAGTATAGACTAAAATTCACTTCAGATGAGGTTGTATCTTTAGCTACTGAGTTGGTTAGATTAGCCATCTTGCCTAATGCGCTCATAGCGTTTAAAGAGGCACTTGCTTGCATCTGCTGACTTAATTGCGTCATAACTTGATTAGTTTTTTCTTGCATCTCTACTGTGGCTAGCTGGCTAGTTTGCTCAAGCATTTTAGCACTATCCATAGGCTCGGTTGGATCTTGGTGTTGAAGTTCAACTAAAAGAAGCTTTAAAAAGGCATCTTTATCTAGTTGCGAATTTGGATTTACGCCACCTGATACGCTATCTGCTTTTTGTTTTGCCTCGTTTGCCGCCCAAATATCAGTGGTGAATTGCGGTGTTGAATTTACAGATGTTGCCATGCTTCTCTCCTAAATTTATTATATATTTTTATTGCTTTAAGCAAATTTCATTCCTATTTTAGAAATATTTTGGCAATACTACTTCTAATATAGTCTCTTCATCTTGAGCTACTTCACTTAATTCATCGCCATTTGAGTTAAATTTTTGCCTTTTATTATCGCTTTGGCTCTGCTCTTTATTTGCATTATCGCTAAAATTCATTGATAACTCACTAAATCCCATATTTACAAGACTAGCTTTAAACTCAGCTTGGTGCTGTATAAAAAGCTGCATTGTCTGGGTATTTGAGTTGAAATTTATATGTAAATTTGAGCCACGATTAATGAGTGTTACCTCAACCTCGCCTAAATTCCCTGGATTTAATGTCAGATGAAATCTAGTAATTGGCGGTTTATATTCACTGATTTTCTCTTGTAGTTGTGTAGCAAAGTTATCAAAGACTTGTCTAAGGTGCGGTTTTAGCTCCTTAGCGTCTAGCTTTGCCATATTAATTATATCTTTTGTTGCTTGATTTGAGCCGTTTTGATTATCAAAATTATTGGAATTTTGCTCGCCATTTGTCTGGCTAGAACTCTCCAAAATATGGCTTTGAGTAGGAGATGACTCCTTAGTTTCCTTCATAGCTTTTTGCATAATATTTGCTAGATAATCATCAATGCTATTTTGCGAATTGTGTGAATTTCCAGCCGTATTAGAACTCTCTAGCTTAAGACTAGATTTTGTCTGCATTTTCTCCATCTTTGGCTCATCTAAAAGCGTATTTTTAGGCTCACTTTTTTGAAAATTCTCTTTTAATAACTCTTTTAAATCCACTTTTGGCTCTGATTTTATATCTGATTTGCCTTGTGGTTTTGGCTCATCATCACTTATAAATTTACCATCTGTCTTTATCTCTACACTTTGACCTAGCATTAATTTGCTTAAAACATTTTTATCACTATTTTCTGCTTTTTGAATACTCTTTTCTATATCTTTAATCACATTTATATCAATCTTTTGATTTATCATTGGAATTTGGTTAAAAAAGCCTTTGGAGTTTAAATTTTTAAACTCGCTTTTTAAAGCCTCAATCCCATCTTTTGTGATCTTTATCTTGCTTAATCCTAGATTAAATTTCTCACTCAAATTTAGCAAATCTTCCAAGTTTTTAGCCCCTTTTAACTCCTTAATATTCTTCTCAGTGGCTAAAAATTTATTTAAATTTGCACTTACTAAATTGCTAATTCCAGTTTTCATTGCTCCATCTTGAGAGTCCAAAAGCCCAAGTAAAGTGATAAAATCAGCATTTTCAAGCATTATTTCATCTGAATTTTGTATATTTTGTAAGTTAGAGACCTTGCTATTTTCAGTATCATCACTGCTAATTTTTTGATTTGATTTAGTGCTGTTTTGCTCTATTTGGTTTTGTTTGATTTTATCATCTTGCGTATTTTGAGAAGTTTCATACTCTTTTACGCTATTTTCAATCATTTTATAAAAGCTATCATCTTGATTATTTGTGCTACTATTTTCGCTCTTAGATGGGACTTGAGTTGTGGTATTTAAGCTAGCTAAAGCTTCATTTAAACCTTGCATTTGCTATCCTAATTTAGGTGAATTTTACGGATTTCTAGCAAATTCTATTCCAAATTTAATAGCAAATTCATAGAAGTTAAATTCAAAGCAAATTTAGCAATTTTTAGATATAATCTAGGCCAAAAATTTGAAAAATCTAAGGAAAATCTTTTGGAAAATATAAGAAATATCGCAGTTATAGCACATGTCGACCATGGTAAGACCACAATGGTAGATGAGCTACTTAAGCAATCAGGCACATTTACAGAACACCAAAATATTGGCGAGAGAGTTATGGATAGTAATGATATTGAGCGTGAGCGTGGTATTACGATCCTTAGCAAAAATACAGCCATAAGATATAAAGATTATAAAATCAATATTATAGATACTCCAGGACACGCTGATTTTGGTGGCGAGGTTGAGCGTGTTTTAAAGATGGTAGATGGAGTTTTACTCCTTGTAGATGCGCAAGAAGGCGTAATGCCTCAAACCAAATTCGTCGTTAAAAAAGCTCTATCTTTAGGTCTTCGCCCGATAGTGGTAGTAAATAAAATTGACAAACCAGCTGGCGATCCTGATAGAGTTATCAATGAAATTTTCGATCTATTTGTCGCACTTGATGCCAATGATGAACAACTAGAGTTTCCAATAGTCTATGCCGCAGCTAAAAATGGCTACGCAAAACATAAATTAGAAGATGAAAATACCGATATGGGACCGCTATTTGAGGCTATTATAAATCATGTCCCAGCCCCAAGTGGCAAGGATGAAAATCCACTTCAACTTCAAGTTTTTACCCTTGATTATGATAATTATGTAGGTAAAATCGGTATTGCGAGAATTTTCAATGGCAAAATTAGCAAAAACCAAAGCGTAATGCTAGCCAAAGCCGATGGCAGCAAAACCACAGGCAGAATCAGCAAATTAATCGGATTTTTAGGCCTTGAAAGAATCGATATAGAGAGTGCAAATAGCGGTGATATCGTAGCTATTGCTGGTTTTGATGCTTTGGATGTAGGCGATAGCGTAGTCGATCCAAATAACCCTATGCCGCTCGACCCACTCCATATAGAAGAGCCAACTTTAAGCGTTGTATTTAGCGTAAATGACTCTCCGCTTGCTGGGACTGAGGGTAAATTTGTAACTTCAAATAAGCTTGATGAGCGTTTAGAGAGCGAGATGAAGACAAATATCGCTATGAAATATGAAAATATCGGCGAAGGTAAATTCAAAGTAAGTGGCCGTGGAGAGCTACAAATCACAATTTTGGCTGAAAATATGCGTAGAGAGGGCTTTGAGTTCTGTCTTGGTAGGCCTGAGGTGATTATAAAAGAGATTGATGGGGTTAAATGCGAGCCTTATGAACTTTTAGTAATCGATGCGCCTGATGATTGTACTGGCGCCGTGATAGAAAAACTTGGCAAAAGAAAAGCTGAAATGGTAAGCATGAATCCAACTGGCGATGGGCAAACTAGAATTGAATTTGAAATCCCAGCTCGTGGGCTTATCGGCTTTAGAAGTCAGTTTTTAACAGATACCAAAGGCGAAGGCGTGATGAATCATAGCTTTTTGGAATTTCGCCCACTAAGTGGCTCAGTAGAACACAGAAGTAATGGCGCTTTAGTGAGTATGGAAAATGGCGTGGCTCTAGCTTATTCTTTATTTAATCTCCAAGATCGTGGGGTGCTATTTTGCGATCCGCAAACCAAGGTTTATGTCGGTATGATAATAGGCGAACATAGCCGTCCAAATGACCTTGATGTAAATCCTATCAAAGGCAAAAACTTAACAAATGTGCGTGCAAGCGGTAGCGATGACGCTATAAAACTAGTCCCACCACGCAAACTAAGCTTAGAGCGAGCTTTAGAGTGGATAGAAGAAGATGAATTAGTAGAAGTAACGCCAGTAAATATTAGGGTGAGAAAACGCTATCTTGACCCAACACTTCGTAAAAGAATGGCGAAAAAATAAACCTACTTATAAAAAGGCAGGAGTCATCTCCATGCCTTTTTAAATTTAAATTATTTTACTTCAATTATTTTACTTGCCAGCCCCATTTTTTCCATACTTTTTGAGCATCTTTAGATTGGACAAACTTTATAAATTCCATAGCAACTTCTTTATTTTTTGTGCTACTTGTTACAGCTATCTCTGCTGCACGATAAATTATAAAATCTTTACCAGCTTGTACAAAATCTACTTTATCCTCACCTAAAACTTTAGCCCAATGAGACCATATTATAAGTGCATCTATGCTATCATCACTATTCCAGCGATCAACTGCCATTTTTGAATTTGGAGCATAATACACTATATTTTTTCTAAGTTTTAATAGATGATTTCTTTTACCATTTTTAAGCGCCATATCTTCATATAGACCCACTTGACCAGCACCATCTACAACCATTACATTAATATTATCTTTAAGTAGATCTTTAAAACTTTTTATATTTTTAGGATTACCTTTTTTAACTACTATTCCAGCCTCTCTAATATTTAAAACCTCTACATTTTTAACATCTAAATTACCATCAAATGCTTTAATAAATCCATCCATCATAGATGAGTTACCAGCAAAAATAATATCAGCATCTGCTTTTGCTTGATTGATCCACTGACCAGTAGGACCTGCAACTATTTTAACTTTTTTACCTTTTTTAGCTTCAAATTCAGTTGCTAATTCTTTTAAAACAGGGGCTGGCCCACCAGGTCCATACGCAATAACTTCTGCATATATAGCTGAACTAAATAGCAAAGATGCAAACAATATTCTTTTCATAAATATGTCCTTAATAATAAAATTTAAGCCTAATGATTCTACATATTTTTTATTAATAAAATTAAAATTTCATACAGTCTAAAAATTTTAACCAAATATTGGCAAAATACCGCTATAATCTACAAAATAACTAAAGGAGAATAGATGAAAAAAATAATGCAAGAACGCTACTCATGTAGAGAATTTAACTCCAAAAAGATAGATAATAGCATTATAGAAGAGATCCTAGACCTTACTAGATTAAGCCCAAGCTCATGCGGACTTGAGCCATGGAAATTTATGGTAGTTAGCAAAGAAAACGATCTAAAAGAGTTGGGCCAAATTTGTAATAACCAAGCCCAAGTAAGCGGTTGTAGCCACGCTATAATCATCATCGCACGCAACGACCTAAAAAGCGGTTGTGACTTCATAAGAACTCAAGTAGATCGCAAACCACGCACACCTGAAAGATTACAAAAAGCTCTTGATCACTTCGCAGATAGATTTAACCCACAAACCGATGAAGAGCTAATGCACTACGCCTCGCTCCAATGCTACATAGCAAGTGCCAATATGGTAAATATCGCTCAAAGCCTAGGGGTAAAAAGTTGTATTGTGGCTGGTTTTGATCCGCAAAAATTAGATGATTTTGTAAATTTAGGTGAGCATTTCAGACCTGTTCTTGTGATAGCCTTGGGTTATAGCGATGAGTTAGCCCCAGCTAAAATCCGTCAAAGCAAAGATCAAGTCGTGATCTATAAATAGGCATAGATATGGATGTAAAATTACTAAATTATACGCCGCTTTGGATATGCTCAAATGCTATTCGCACTTGCTGGCAAAGCTTCGATAAAGGCGATAATGGCGGCGAAATAGATCTAGCTTTAATCGATAGAGTAGGCAATAAACTCAAACACGCAAGCACGCTAGAGCATCTATTTTATAACTTTTACATAAAAGGTATTAGCAGAGCTTGCCTCCAAGAGTTAGCTCGCCACCGCATAGCTAGCCTAAGCGTCAAATCCACTAGATACACCCTAAAAGAGCTAAAAAACGAAAGCGAATTTAAGCCTAATGATTTTGAAAATGCAAGTAGATATATAGTGCTAACTAGCAATGAATTTGTAGATAACGCAAGCATAAACGCACTTGAAAACTTACGCCAAATTCTAAACCAAAACACAAGCTTAGATATAGCCAAATACTGCCTTCCAGAGAGTTATAAAACAGAATTAAGCTGGAGTATAAACGCTAGAAGCTTACAAAATTTCTTAAGCCTTAGAAGCTCGAAATCCGCCTTATGGGAGATAAGAGATCTAGCAAATTTAATATACCAAAATTTACCACAAGAGCATAAATTTATCTATCAAGATTTTATTTCGGCTTAAATTTTATAATTGGCTTGAAATATTTCAAGCCTTTTTATAAAACAAAATAGTCGCAAACAAACAAGGTAACAACATCGCCAAAGACAAAAATAACGGAGTATTAGCCTCAAAAAATCCCACACAAAAAGCCACCACGCCAGCTAGCCCAAACTGCATAGTCCCGAGCACCGCCGAAGCCGTCCCAGAGTGGTCTTTAAACCTAGCCATAGCTAGTGTAGTTGAATTTGGCAAGATAAATCCTAGCATTCCAATAGCTATAAACACTCCAACCTCAAAAGCCCAAAATCCAAGCTGGATAAATGCCACAAAGCTAATAAAAATTAACGCTACAAGCATAGCAATCAAGGCAAATTTAAGCAAAATTTCGCAATCAAATTTTCTACTAAACCTAGCATTGATATTAGCAAACAAAACAAAAGAGAAGGAATTAATACCAAATAATATACCATATTTAGTCTCATCAAGCCCAAAATGCCCCATAAAAACAAATGATGAACCAGTAATATAAGCAAAAAGCACCGCCGAAGCAAGAGCTCCAATCAAGCAATAAAGAATAAAAATAGGCTCTTTTAAAACAAATTTATAGCTACTAATTGTCGCTTTGTGAGAGAATTTAACTCGTTCTACCATAGACTCTTTAAGCCCAAAAATGATAAATAAAAGTAGCAAAATCCCTAGCATAAATAGCACCGCAAATATACTTTGCCAAGAAAAGTATCTTAGTAAAATACCGCCAAATGTCGGAGATAGCATAGGTGCAAGCGATGAAAAGACCATCATCAAAGCATATATCCCAGCGGCATCTTTAATATCAAAATTATCATTGACAATCGCCCTAGCGATCACCACACCAGCACATCCGCCAAGTGCTTCAAAAAATCTTAAAGTGATAAAAACATAGATATTATCCACCATCACGCACCCAAGACTTGAAGCGATAAATATCAAAATACCGATAATAAGCGGCATTTTACGACCAAAAATATCGCTCAAAGGCCCATAAATCAGCTGCCCAAACGCAAATGCTATAAAAAAACTAGCCAAGCTAAGCTGAGTTAAAAACTCACTAGCCTCAAAACTACTTTGAACATGAGAAAGCGCAGGTAGATACATATCAGTAGATAATGGCGCAATGCTAGACATAAAAGCTAAAATAATGATTAATTTAAATTTAGAAAATCCATGAACTTTTGAACTACTTTGCATAAAATAGCCTTAAAAATTTTAGTTGATTGAGTAGTGGCCGGGAGAAAGGGATTCGAACCCCTGGAGGCTTTCACACCTCAACGGTTTTCAAGACCGCCGCTTTCGACCACTCAGCCATCTCCCGAATGAATTAATTAGAAGTTTTTATCCAGCTAGCACCTTGATTGATCTTACCTTTAGACCACTCATAAGCACTTCTAAAATCCTCTTTGACTCCATGCCATGTATGGAACATCCATATAATAACAAGATAAAAGTATATAACGCATATTAACCCTGTAAAATATGGAGGCGACACCCAGATTCGAACTGGGGGTAAAAGCTTTGCAGGCTTCTGCCTTACCACTTGGCCATGTCGCCATGTGTGGTGCCCAGAGCCGGACTTGAACCGGCACGGAAGTAATTTCCGAGGGATTTTAAGTCCCTTGTGTCTACCATTCCACCACCTGGGCAAAATATGGAGCGGGAAACGAGATTCGAACTCGCGACCCCAACCTTGGCAAGGTTGTGCTCTACCCCTGAGCTATTCCCGCAATAATTTTGAAAGTTGAATAATAGCAAAAGAAAACTTAAAATTTAATTTGATTAAATGAATTTGGTAAATTTATTTAATTTCATAAAATTATAAGCAAAATAAGTGTATCATTACGCCATCTTGATGGGGTTATAGCTCAGCTGGGAGAGCGCTTGAATGGCATTCAAGAGGTCGGCGGTTCGATCCCGCTTAACTCCACCAATTAAGCTTATTTTAAATTTCTTTTGATTTACAATATTTTAAAATAACACGACATATCCGCTATTTTAGCTTATTTTGACTTAACTTGCTTTTGATATAAGATAAATAAGTAACTAGAAAATTATTAGGTAACTTTTACTAAAAGGACGGCAAAATAAGCAATATCTCAAAGGCAAATTTACTAGATTATATACTTAGCTAACCCATACCAAGCATATTTATCTGCGTTAATTCGCCTTGTGATGTTTCTCAAGCCTATATAAGATAAAGACTTCTTGCGAAGTCTAGCAAAACAAAAATACTATTGCTTAATCTGTAATAAAGCTGTTAGCATTTGGTCGCTTGTGGTGATGGTTTTGGAGTTGGCTTGATAGCCCCTTTGGACTACGATTAGCTGAGTTAGTGCTCTACTTAGATCCACATTACTCATCTCCAAGGCACTAGCTGTGATAGTCCCACGCCTACTAGTTCCAGCCGCCCCAAAGATCGGATCTCCGCTATTTGCTGTTTGGCTAAAGATATTGCCACCCCTAGTCTCTAGACCTTCATTATTAGTAAAGACCGCTAGGCTCACTTGCGCTAGACCAAAGCTCCTACCATTGCTAAAGCTTCCTATTATCGTTCCAGACTCATCTACCCTAGTGCCAGTTAGGTTACCAGCAGCGTAGCCATCTTGGACGATATTGTCAGTTGAGCTTGGATTATCATTACTTCTTAGACCATTTGAGTCGCCGATTTTACCAAAATTT
The DNA here is from genome assembly GCF_024723495.1 of Campylobacter sp. RM19073. NCBI lineage: Bacteria > Pseudomonadati > Campylobacterota > Epsilonproteobacteria > Campylobacterales > Campylobacteraceae > Campylobacter > Campylobacter sp. RM19073. The sequence goes on from NZ_JANQCT010000020.1 coordinate 15,368, forward strand.
AGCTCGATATTTTGCCCTGGAGCTGAGCCGTTATTCGCCGTGAAAGTCAAAGTAGATGGGGTAAATCCTAGCAAGGTTCCATCGTTATTAAACCTAGCTGAGCCTGATATGACATTTGATACATCTCCATCGGCATTTAGCACCCCTGGCTCTGGGACTTGGATTAGCAGCGACCACTCGGTGCCATTTTCTGGACTATAGCTGATCTTTCTCCACTCAAATTTAATCTCATGCTTAGAGCCTAAGCTATCATATATCTCAGTTGTAGCAGAGTGGCTAGACATTGTAAGGTTGCTACTAACTCTTGAGCTAGTTCCTGTGCTTAGGCCACCGCTAAGGCTTTTGAATACATCAGCTAGGGCTGAGTTTTCATTGATATTTTGTGCTAGATTGCTATAGCCTGTAACTGAAATTTGCATATTATAGTCATTGATATATGTATCTTGATTTGATGGGACTTGTTTTTGGCCATTTGCGTCAGTAAAGGCATTTGGGCTATCTTTTACCGGATTACCGCCTGGACCGGCTGGGTTTGCTTGAGTCATGTGGCCATCATTTTGGCCGTAGCTAGCATCACCGGCTGGGTTTTCGAAGACGAATTGACCCTTTTCATTGACTGTTACTTTCACCCCATCATTTAAATTCGTATCTCTATATGTGGCGTTGCTATGTTCGTTACCGGTTGGAGCTGGTAAGCCATTAGCAGCGTTATTATTAGCATCTGGATTTCCATCGGCATCTAGTGGAGAATTCCACTCTCTTGAGGCGAATTCGGCCAATTTGTCATTAGTTACTAACTCTCTTACAGCTTCTTTTAGATCATTTATAGTGGTGATTTGCGCATTTTGCATTATTTGATTTGATGAGTTCAATATATTTACCATTACGCCTACTGCAGCTTCAGAAATCGGTTCTGTTATGGCGCCATTATTTTTAAAATCATTAAATGTAGCTTGTGTATCTTGTAATACTCTTTGTATTTCCTGTTGTACATTTTGTTTAGCTGTTCCTACATTTCCGTTTGCTGTGTCAATAATGCCTAATATTTTATTTGTGATATATGTCGCACCATTTACGGCATTTGAGACATTAGAGCCACTATAATTGACATACTCTCTAGCGTCTGTTTGCATAGCTTTTCTTAGATCTTCTGTGGTTCTAACTACCCTAGCAGCACTATCACTATAGAGATGCCCCGCATTAGTGCCAGCGGCTGATGAGTAGGTGTATTTGTATGCGGTTATGACATTTGTGCTTCTGATAGATGTGGTATCATCTTCATATTTTTTGATTTTTATATTTTTAGATGCGTCGGTGGTGCCTGTGTTATTATTATTAGTTAGTTGGAGTTCGTTGCCATTTATTACAGTGGCTTGGACGCCAGTTCTATTAGTAAATTCATTTATCTTTTTGGCTACTTCATCCATTTTAGTGATAGTTAAAGCTGGGATCTCTATACCATTTATGGAGATATGTAGGGTGCGTTCTGCCGGTTGTTGCTGATTGTTTTGTTGATTATTTAAAGCACCAAATTGAACTTTCGCATCGGCGTAGCTGACCCACATACCTTGACCTTCTCTTAGATTTACCCCTTCTCCAGCAGAGTTAAATACTACGCCTAGATCCACGCCAGCTTCTTTGATGGCGACTTCTTTATTGGAGTTGATATAGTATGTGTTGGTATTTAGGTCGTTTGGGTTTTTGGCTTCGCCATCATCCCATAGGCCATTGCCATTAAGGTCTAAAAAGTCATTATACTGGTCAAGTGTGTAGATGGGGGAGTTTTTGGTTCCGATATTTGAGCCGGAATTTAGATTGGCGATGATGGCAAGCTCGCTAGTGGGATTAGCCTCCATAGACATACCTGGCTCTATAACGATATTTTTAAGCGGTCCAGTAGGGTCTATCAAGCCGGTATCTTGATTTCTAAGCCAGCCTTGGACTATATAGCCGTTGCGATCTACGAAATTACCTAGAGAATCTAAGCTAAAATCGCCGTTTCTAGTGTATAGATAGGTCTTGCCACCATCTGGGGATACGACGAAAAATCCATCGCCTTGGATAGCCATATCGCTTTGTTTCTCGGTGGTTTGGATAGTGCCTTGCTTGAAAATTTTAGTAACTGTATTGACTGTGGAGCCAAGGCCAATTTGCATAGAGTTCTTGCCGCCTAGATTGCCTTGTGGAGCGGTGGCGACCTTTTGGGTTTGGCTGAAAAGATCGGCAAAACTCGCACGAGAATATTTAAAGCCTACGGTATTGACATTGGCTATGTTGTTACCTTCGACATCCATAGCTACTTGGTGTGCCTGAAGACCAGTAACTCCAGACCATAATGCTCCCATCATTGGTAATCCTTTATATTGGAATTTGATTTTTGAGTATGGGGAAAGCAAAAAGCGTTCCAAAATTTGGTTTTGGGGTTAAAAAATAATAATCAAGCTATCGCTTGACAACCTTGAAAGGCTTTTATAAAATTTTCGCAACAAAAAACTCGAAGGAGTTTTTGGCGAAAATTTGGAGTAAAAATAAAAATGCCAAACTGGGAAGGGGTTGGGATTTTAAGGGG
>NZ_JANQCT010000021.1:0-17267 GCF_024723495.1 Campylobacter sp. RM19073
AGCTAAAGTAAGCATAGGTGCTACAAATTCAAATACTATAGGGCATACGAGGTTTGAGACTGTATGTAATGTCGTAATATCTCATTTTTCAGCTATTAGTAAATTTTCTATAAAACTTAGCGGTATTGATGGCTATCCAAATGGATATGTTTTTCAACAAATTGTTTCAGATACAATGCAAACAGAGGGTTTTAAAGCAATTGCTGAGATGATGAATGGGGTAAGTGATTTAACTGGTGTAAAAGTTAAGGTTAATAATACTCAAATTTTTAGTGATGCTGTATCAACTGGCTCTATTAAAAACCTTACAATCAACGGAGTAACAATCGGGGATGTTGCGATTAAAGCTAATGATAGCGATAATGTATTAATCGGAGCTATCAACGCTAAAAAAGATGAAACTGGAGTAGAGGCAAGTATAGAAAATGGTCATTTGGTTTTAGCCGCTAAAGATGGTAGAGCTATTAGGATTGGAGCTCTATCTGGAGCAAGCTTTATGGGTGGCGATACTACCGGTTATTCTAATGGTTCTGCTGGTGGTGGCGTGGCATTTATGGGTTCTCTTACATTTATTCGCCAAGATGCTAGAGATATTAAGATAGGTATAGATGGATTATCTACTATGTCTGGATTTACAGATGGTGGAGCTATGATAAGTGCAGCTTCTATAGCTTCAAATGCTTATAATCAAGCTAGTGTAAATTTAAAATATATGAACTCTGGAACAATAAGTGCAACTTTGGCTAAAGCAATGGGGTATTTTAATGGTGGAGCTTCGGCAGCTGGTGGTGGCTGGGGCGATCAAGCTGGTGGTGTAAATACTTATGGTGGAGCTCAAGCTATGGCAGATGTGGCTGAGAGTGCTAGAAAGACTTTAGATAAGATTAGAGCTGATCTAGGCTCAGTCCAAAATCAATTAATCGCTACTATTAATAATATCACAGTTACCCAAGTCAATGTAAAATCAGCTGAAAGTCAGATAAGGGATGTGGATTTTGCTAGTGAGAGTGCGACATTTTCTAAGCACAATATCCTAGCTCAAAGTGGTAGCTACGCTATGAGCCAAGCTAATGCTGTTCAACAAAATATATTAAAACTACTACAATAAATAGTGGTTTAAAAGCTTTTAAATTTACTTTATTTAGTATTAAAAGCATAAATAGCAATAAGATTTAACTCTGCTTGCGGTGTGCGGTCGTTAGGAGAGTGATTAAGATAAACTCGCACAAAACTCATTAAACTTTACAAGTCCTTTTTATCCCTAGGAGACTAGGGGTAAAATACACTTCTAAAATTTTTTAAATTCAGCTATAATTAAAATAACACAATCAAAAAGAGTTAGCAATGATAGATATATTAAGCCTTATAGGTAGAGATGAGCCACTTTTTAGCTCTGATATGGCAAATTTAGATAATGAGCTAAGGAGCATTATAAGTAGATCTAAATTCTTAGTAGTAGGTGGTGCTGGAAGTATCGGTCAAGCGGTGGTAAAAGAGATTTTTGCTAGAGAGCCAAAAGCCCTTGATGTGGTGGATATCAGCGAGAATAATCTAGTAGAGCTAGTGCGTGATATTAGAAGTAGCTATGGGTATATTAGCGGTGGATTTGCTACATATGCTATTGATGCTGGGTCGCAGATATTTGCTGAGTTTATGAGATCAAATGAGTATGATTATGTATTAAATTTAAGTGCTTTAAAGCATGTAAGGAGTGAAAAGGATCCATACACGCTAATGAGATTAATCCAAACAAATATATTTAATAGCGATGAGATAATGAAGCACTCCAAGCGATATTTTACAGTTAGTAGCGATAAGGCTGCTAATCCTGTTAATATGATGGGGGCTAGTAAGAGAATTATGGAGATGTTTGCTTTTATGCGATCAAGCTTAACTCCTGTTAGTATGGCTAGATTTGCTAATGTAGCATTTAGCGATGGGAGTTTGCTTTATGGGTTTGAGCAAAGGATGAGAAAGCTCCAGCCAATTGTCGCTCCAAATGATGTCCGCAGATACTTCATAACGCCTAAAGAGAGTGGGGAGCTATGCTTATTAAGTGCGATTTTTGGGGGTAATAGGGAGATATTTTTCCCTAAATTAGATGAGAGACTAAATTTGATTAAATTTAGTGATATAGCGGTGAAATATCTGAGATTTAAAGGCTATGAGCCATATATTTGCCAAGATGAGAGCGAGGCTAGAGCTAAGGCTAGAAAGCTATCTAGAAGTGGCAAGTGGGCGTGTCTATTTAGTAGTAGTGATACGACTGGGGAGAAGGATTATGAGGAGTTTTATACCGGTGATGAGAGATTGAATTTAGATAAGTTCAAAAGCATTGGCGTGATAGAAAATGATATAGATATAAGTAGCGATAGATTGCGTGAGTTTGAGCTAAATATCAAAGATATGATGGATAATTCTAAATTTGATAAAAGTGCGATAATGGCGGAATTTATAAAAGTTTTGCCAGAGTTTAATCATATAGAAAAGGGTAGATACTTAGATGGAAAGATGTAAGATATATGAAAAGATAATTAAATTTATAAAAGATGAGTATAAAGCCCAAAGCGTCGCCTTACACGAGCCAAAATTCATTGGCAATGAGATGAGATATTTAAAGCAGTGTATAGATAGTGGATTTGTCTCTAGTGTGGGGCAGTTTGTAACTGATATAGAAAGGGATATGGCTAGGATAACAGGGGCTAAATATGCTGTGGCTATGAGTAGTGGCACGGCGGCTTTACATATAGCTTTGATATGTGCTGGGGTAAGGGCTGGTGAAGAGGTGATAACTCAGCCTTTGAGTTTTGTAGCTACGGCAAATGCGATTAGTTATACTGGTGCTAGTGCGGTATTTGTAGATGTGGATATGGATACGATGGGAATGAGCCCAAGTAGCTTAAGTAAATTTTTAGATGAAAACTGCATTAAAAAAGATGGTAAATGCTATAACAAAAATAGCGATAAATTTATAAGTGCTTGCGTGCCTATGCATACATTTGGAATGGTGTGTAAAATAGATGAGATAGCTCAAATTTGTAATATGTGGGGGATAAATTTGATTGAAGATGCCGCTGAGAGCCTAGGTAGCAAGTATAAGGGCACTCATAGCGGTAGATTTGGTCTTGCTGGGGTGTTTTCGTTTAATGGTAATAAGATAGCTACAAGCGGTGGCGGTGGAGTGCTAATAAGCGATGATGAGAATATGGCTAAAATGGCTAAGCACCTAAGCACCACAGCCAAAGTTCCCCACCCATATGAGTATAATCACGATTATATCGCATATAATTACAGAATGCCAAATTTAAACGCTGGATTGCTAAAAGCTCAACTTGAAAATCTAGATCTATATTTAAAAGACAAAAGGGAGTTAGCTCAAAAATATGCTAAATTTTTTGATAGCTTGGGGATAAAATTTATTAATGAGCCTAAGGATTGCCTTAGTAATTACTGGCTAATGGGTATTATCTTAGATGATAAAAATAGTCGTGATGAACTGCTAAAATATGCTAATGAAAAATCAGTGATGATGCGTCCAGCGTGGAGACTAACAAGTGAGCTAGATATGTATAAAAACTGCATAAAAGATGAGAATAAAAATGCCAAATATCTAGCTGATAGGATAGTAAATATCCCAAGCGGAGTTAGGTTAAATTTAGCTTGATGGCTAAGCTAATGTAACGCATTATTTAAAATTTAAATTTATTTTTCTATTTTTAGCTAAAAAATATCCAAATTTAGCTAAAATCAATAAATTTTTTTAAAGGTAACTTCATGATATATAAAATTTTAATTGCCAATCGTGGCGAAATAGCTGTTAGAATCGTTAGGGCTTGTAAGGATTTACATATTAAAAATGTAGCTATTTACACAGAGCCAGATAAAGACTCACTCCATGTCAAGGTCGCTGATGAGGCGTATGAGATAGGCAAAGATCCGATAAAAGGCTACTTGGATGCTAGTAGAATTGTAGAAGTGGCTAAGGCTTGTGGGGCTGATGCGATACACCCAGGGTATGGATTTTTAAGTGAAAATTATGAATTTGCTAAGATGGTTGAAGATGCGGGACTTACATTTATAGGGCCAAAATCTGAAGTCATTTTAAAGATGGGAAATAAAAATATCGCTAGAAATTTAATGCATAAAAATGGCATTCCAGTCGTGCCAGGGACTGAGGCGTTAAATAAGCAGAGTATAGAAACCATAAAATTAGAAGCTGAAAAAATCGGCTATCCAGTTATTTTAAAAGCAAGTGGCGGCGGTGGCGGTCGTGGCATTAGAGAGGTGTGGGATCCAGCGGATTTAGAAAGTAGCTATGAGAGTTGTAAAAGAGAGGCTAAGGCGTTTTTTAATAACGATGAGGTCTTTATGGAGAAATTAATTGTCAAGCCTAGACATATTGAGTTTCAAATTTTAGGTGATAATTATGGCAATCTAATCCACCTTTGTGAGCGTGATTGCTCTATCCAAAGACGCCATCAAAAGGTTATCGAGATAGCGCCTTGCCCTACTATCAGCGAGGATTTACGCAAAAGAATGGGCGTAGCAGCAGTAGCAGCAGCTAAGGCTGTAGGATATACTAATGCGGGGACGATTGAGTTTTTATTAGATGATTATAATAATTTTTATTTTATGGAGATGAATACTAGAATTCAAGTCGAACACGGCGTAACTGAAGAGATAGTAGGAGTAGATCTCATCTCTAGACAAATTCGCATTGCTGCAGGCGAGATACTAGATATAGACCAAACCGAGGTTAAACCACAAGGGGTGGCTATAGAAGCTAGGATTACGGCTGAGAATGTGTGGAAAAACTTTATCCCAAGCCCTGGCAAGATAACTGGCTACTTCCCAGCCTTAGGGCCTGGTGTAAGGGTAGATAGCCATATGTATCAAGGATACTCTATACCGCCATTTTATGACTCACTTGTGGCTAAGCTAATTGTAAAAGCTAGAAGTTATGATTTAGCTGTAAGCAAGCTTGAGAGAGCCTTAGATGAATTTACTATTGAAGGCGTTAGGACTACGCTACCATTTTTATTAGCAATATCTAAAAGAAGGCATTTTAGACGCGGATTTTTTGATACTAGCTATATCGAAGAGAGACTTCAAGATATATTAGAAAATACCCACGATAGCAACCAAGAGAACAAAGAAGAGGTAATCGCAGCCATAGCTGCAGCGATCCAAAAGGTAAAATCTAGTAGAGAAAATGGATAATTGATGGATTTTTTAGATAGTTTAAAAGAGATAAAAGGCAATATGCTAAAAGAGCAAAAAGCCACGCCAAAGCAGTCAAATCCAAATAAAGATGAGATTAAAGATATATTTGATGAAGACCCAGTCCATAAAGAGGCTAGATTAAGAGATGAATTTATGGAATTCATCAAATATTCGGATATTAAAAAGCTTGACTGAGATTGAGTTTAGCACCCTTGATACGCCATGTGCGTATCTGAAGGGAAAAATGGCTAGGAATAGCTATAAATATATATTTAATGCTTCTTATGATTACAACTCCGCTTTGGTAGAGCATGGATATAGGAGATTTGGTAAATACTTCTCCAAGCCAATTTGCGATGGTTGTAGTGAGTGTAAAAGCCTAAGAATAGATGCGGATAAATTCAAATTCACCAAAAGCCTAAGGCGAGTAATCCGCAAGAATGAAGAGGCTAAAATAGAAGCTATCATAACTCGCCCACACATAAGCCAAAAGCATATAAATTTATATGAAAAATACCATAAATTTATGGAAAATAAGCGTGGTTGGAAGTATCATCAGATGGATTATGAGCGATATTTTGATGTCTATGTAGATGGTGCTGGGGAGTTTGGCTTTGAGGTGGATTATTATGATGGCGATAGCTTGATTTGCGTTGATCTTATCGATATTACCGCTGATGGCATTAGCTCAATTTACTGCTTTTGGGACATAGATTATGCATATTTGAGCCTTGGGAAATACTCGCTTTTAAATCAAATTTTAATAGCAAAAGCACATAAATTGCCATGGATATATCTAGGATTTTATGTCAAGGGTTGCGAAAGCTTGGAGTATAAAAGCGACTATAAACCATATCAAATTTTACAAGATTACTCTGAGCTTGATGAGACGGCGATTTGGCTTTAGGGGAACATAATTTGCTTTAACAGCAATATAAAATAAATTTATAGGGCTTGAAATGGAGATTACACAGACATTAGAGTCAATTACTATTGTAACTGATGATTGTGATTTATATCTAAATCTTATCTATAAAATACGCCAAAGCTTTGCTAATGTGATTGGAACTCGCGATAGAATTATTATATTTTATAATGAAAATGAACTAATCCAGCGTAAATATCTACTTAAATTTATAGCAAATTTATATAGAAAAACTGTTGGAAGTGGGGTTGAGTTTTGGCTTACTCATCATAAAAATATTAAGCTAATATATAAAAATCCAACTTCACTACAAATATTAATAGATATAGATATTAAATTTGAAGATTCTAAAGTTTTATTTGATCTTAAAAATAGCGAAGAGCTATTTGCAAAATATCTAATGCGTGGATTTAATGATGCTAATTGCGACTATTTCCCGCGACAAAATTGGCTATTTTTTACCCCAAAAAGCCAAAAAGATATAGATACCCTTTCAAATATAATAAACATAAAAGAGCATTTAAAATATACGGTAAATTTCAACTATAATAAAGATGAATTTGAGCTTTTCAAACGCAGATTTAACGCATTAAACTCTAAAGAGTATAAACGCAAATTTACTATGCTAGCTACGCTTTTAGAAGACCACTTTCACACTCTTGGGTGCGAAGTGGGCGATGATTATGATACAGTTCGAGCTAGTTATTTAAATTTAATTAAAATTTACCACCCAGATCGCAATGCGACCAAATCAGATGAGATTAAAAAGAGCTACACAGATAAATTTCAAAAAATCGGCTTAGCTTATGAGGCCTTAAAACCATATTTTCAAGAGCAAAAAAATTTTATAAAATCACAAGGATAGATATGAAATTAGGTGTAAATATAGATCATATAGCTATACTTAGACAAGCAAGGCAGGTAAATGACCCAGATATATTAAATGCGATGTATTTAGCCATTGGTGCTAGGGCCGATCAGATCACAATCCATCTTCGTGAAGATCGCAGACATATAGATGATATAGATGCGAAAAATATTATAAATTTTTGCTCAATTCCAGTAAATTTAGAGTGCGCAACTGCGATTACAGATATAGTCTTAAGCTTGCGACCTAACCGCGCTACCATAGTGCCAGAAAAGCGTCAAGAGCTAACCACAGAGGGGGGATTAAACCTTAGTAGCCCTGAGCTACCTTCAGCGATTAAGGCTATGATGGGTGCTAATATCGATGTATCTTTGTTTATAGATCCAAATTTAGATGATATAAAAGTAGCTAAAGAGCTAGGCGTAAGCACGATTGAGCTACATACTGGGAGCTTTGCTAATGCTTATTTAATGGCATTTTCTAATATCTCTAAGACCAAATTTAGCATTAAATCTTTAGAGAATATGGATATTAAAGAGGCTTTAGAAGCTGAGCTTGATAGGATTAGGGTTGGGGCTAAATTTGCTAAAAATATAGGGCTAAAAGTCGCAGCCGGTCATGGGCTAAACTACCAAAATGTAGGGCTTATGGCTAAAATTCCAGAAATTTTTGAGCTAAATATAGGTCAAAGCATAGTAGCACGATCGGTATTTGTAGGTTTAGATCAAGCTATAAAAGAGATGAAAAGGCTGATTGATGAGGCCTAAAATTGCAATTAGCGTAGGGGATATAAACGGCGTTGGCATTGAGATTGCCCTAAAAAGCCATAAAGATATAATTCAAATTTGCAAACCAATATATTTTATAAATTCCAAGCTATTAAGCCGTGCTGCAAAGCTCTTAAATAGCTATATTCCGCCTGAATTTGATATATATGAGTGTGGCGATGATTTTGAGATAAAGCCAGGCGAGGTAAGCAAAAAAAGCGGTAAATTCTCATTTATTAGCTTTGAAAATGCCTTAAATTTCACCGCCAAAGGCAAAGCAGACGCACTTGTAACCTTGCCAATAAATAAAGAGAGTTGGAAAAGAGCCAAAATCCCATATAAAGGGCATACTGACGCACTTAGTAGCTATTTTAAGCGTGATGCGATTATGATGCTTGGGTGCGATGAGCTTTATGTAGCGTTATTTAGCGATCATATAGCATTAAAAGATGTTAGCAAAAAGATTAAATTTAAATCTCTTAAGCGATTTTTGCTCGATTTTTACACCTCTACGAAATTTGAAAAAGTAGGGGTCCTAGGCTTTAATCCCCACGCTAGTGATAATGGAACTATCGGTGGAAAAGAGGAGATTAAGATCAAAAGAGCTATAAAAGAGGTAAATAATATACTAAATAAGCCTATTTTTATAGGTCCGCTTGTGCCTGATGCGGCATTTACACCAAATTCTCTAAAATCAACTAATCGCCTAATCGCCCTTTATCACGATGTTGGCTTAGCACCGCTAAAGGCACTATATTTTGACCGCTCTATTAATATAAGCTTAAATTTACCAATCATTCGCACAAGTGTCGATCACGGAACCGCTTTTGATATAGCCTACCAGTCTAAAGCTGATAATAAAAGCTACATACAATCCATTAAATTTGCGATAAATTCAGTAAAAATTTAAGGCTAAAAAGATAAAATAAAATTATAATAAAAGAGATTAGAGGGGGTTTGCTTGGGTCGAGATAATCTTTTTGCTACTTTGCTTTTTATCATATCATTAGTGGTTTTTTTCACATGGGGTTATGGCTATATAGATGGCCATCATCTACTGCTTTTTATCTTAGCTAGTATTTTTGGTCTATTTATGGCGTTTAATATCGGTGGTAACGATGTTGCTAACGCATTTGGCACAAGCGTGGGGGCTAAAACTCTTACTATTAAACAAGCACTTATAATAGCTGCTGTATTTGAGTTAAGTGGTGCTGTATTTGCTGGAGCAGAAGTTACAAATACTATTAGAAGTGGGATTGTAACCTTGCCAAATAGCGGTAATGTCAATCCTATGATTTTTGCTGCGGTTATGCTCTCAGCCCTTATGAGCTCTGGAATTTGGCTCTTTATCGCTACTAAAAAGGGTTTGCCAGTATCTACTACTCATGCTATTGTAGGTGGTATCGTGGGGTCTAGCTTGATAATGGGATATATATATTATAATGATGGCAATACTCTAGATATGGTAAAATGGAGCTCCATTGGTAGTATCGCACTTAGCTGGGTAGTATCTCCTGTGATGGGTGGGGTGATTGCTTATATGGTATTTGGCTACATTAAAACCAAGATTATCACTCCAAGCGCAGAGCTACAATCACAAATCAAAGCTATTAAAGCTCAAAAACGAAGCTTTAAAGAGAGCTATATAAAAGAGCTATCAAATAAGAGTGAAGCCGAGCAAATTCAAGAGCTTAGAAATATCGCTATTAGCGATGATGAAGATGTAGTAAGTAGTAGTCCATTTAGAGAGAAGATTAAGGAATTTAAAAAGCAAGAAAAGCTAATAGACGCGATGAAATATATGAGAATTCATATACCGATTTTAGCCGCAACTGCTGCGATGATTATCTCATCTACGCTTTTGTTTAAGGGGCTAAAGCATATGAATTTGAAATTTAGCACCATTGAGACTATTTGGATACTATTTGTTATTGGCACAGCGGCGTATTTGGTTAGCTTTTCTATTGTTAATATGATGAAAAAGGACAATCCACAAAAGGGCATTAATAGAATTTTTGGCTGGTTTCAGATATTTACCGCCTCATCATTTGCATTCTCTCATGGGGCAAATGATATAGCAAACGCCATTGGTCCGTTCGCTGCGATTTTAGATGTTTTAAAAAATAACGCCATAAATAGCACTGCGGCAATCCCAGCAATTGCGATGGTAACTTTTGGCGTGGCACTTGTGGTAGGGCTATGGTTTTTAGGTAAAGAGGTTATCACTACAGTTGGGACTAAGCTTACAGAGATTTTGCCTACGACTGGATTTAGTGCTGAGCTATCAGCGAGTATAGTTATATTAATCGCTACTAAGATGGGGCTACCTATTAGCTCAACCCATGTTTTGATAGGAGCGGTGCTTGGCATTGGGCTATATAATCGCAATGCTAATTGGGGAATGCTAAAGCCAATTGGTCTAGCGTGGGTGATAACGCTTCCAGTATCTATGATAGGTTCAGCCGTAGCTTTCTTAATTATTGTAAATATTTTAGGATTATAATAGTTGGCTTTGTTGCAATTAAATATTGATTTATTACAAATAGACCAAGCTATGCCATTGATGGTAGCATATATTTATAATGTTTAGAAAGGAATGTAAAAATGGCATTAAATGGTTTATCTTTATTTTCAAGTGCAGGTATAGCTGAAATGAACTTGGCTAATTGTAATATTAAAATGAAGTTGGCAAATGAGTTACTTCCCATAAGAGCAAAAACACACGAATTTTGGCATCCAAACTCAAAAATGATTTGTGGCGATATTACGCAAAGCGAAATTAAAAATGAAATTATAAAAGAAGCAAAAAAAGCTAAGATAGACTTTATTTTAGCTACCCCCCCCCTTGTCAAGGCGTATCTTTGATTGGTAAAAATAAAAGTAATGCAGATATGCTTAAAGATAAAAGAAATTTTTTGATTTTTGAAGCCTTTGATATTATAGATAGCATTAAGCCAAAAGTTGTAGTAATTGAAAATGTGGCTAGATTTTTAGATATGCTATTTCCATATGATAATGATTTTAAAAACATAGAGTTTATAATCCGTTCTCGGTATTCACTGCGGTATAATATTGATGTGAAAGTCTATAATTGTGCCGATTACGGTATTCCACAGAATAGACTTCGTGCGATAATTGTAATGACAAATAAAGATTATACCTATAATATTCCTAAAAAAAATAGTAGGTTTGTAAGTGTTAGGGAAGCGATAGGGCATTTGCCATCATTGGAAAGTGGTGAGCATTCAAAAATAAAAAATCACAATGCTAGAAAGCATATAGAATCCCACATTTTAGCTATGAGACATACACCAACAGGGCATTCTGCTTTTGAAAATGAAATATATTTCCCAAAAACTAAAGATGGCAAAAGAGCTAAAGGTTATATGGCTTCTTATAAACGCATTGAATGGGATAAACCTGCGCCTACAATAACAATGAGAAATGATTGCCTATCATCTCAAAGCAATGTCCATCCGGGTCGCTTACAAAGTGATGGCACATATAGTGATGCAAGAGTTTTGACATTAAGAGAAATTTTTATTTTAAGCTCTATAAATCCTGATTTAGATATTCCAAAATTTGCTAGTGATATTCAAATAAGACATATGGTTGGCGAGGGTGTTCCACCATTGCTAATTGAAAAAATCTGTAAAAATATTAATAGGGTTAGTGCGAAATGAAAGGTTTATCTTTATTTTCAAGTGCAGGTATAGCCGAAATGTATTTAAAGAATTTAGGAATCGAAATAGTAGTAGCAAATGAATTACTTCCTAAAAGAGCAGAACTCTATAAATGGTTATATCTAAAATGTGAGATGGTTGTAGGCGATATAAAAGAAAGTAATAATTTTACCAAAATTCAGCAATTAGTAAGAGAGAATGATTGTAAATTTTTACTTGCAACACCGCCTTGTCAGGGTATGAGTTCGCTTGGAAAAAAAGACTATGATAATGATGAAAGAAATTATCTAGTTTTTTATGTGTTTGATTTAATCGATAGTAGTAATTTCGATTATATTTTAATCGAAAATGTTCCAAAATTTTTAAAACTATATTTTCCACATAATGGCAAATTCAAACAGCTTATTGATATTGTTAAAGATAAATATAATGATAGGTATAGTATTGATAGTTTTGTATTGAATGCTAAAGATTTTGGTGTGCCACAATCTCGCCCAAGAGGCTTTATTAAAATTTGGAAAAAATCTCTAAAATGGGATAATCCAAAACCACAAAAAGAAATTTCTTTAAAAGAAGCGATAGGGCATTTGCCATCATTGGAAAGTGGCGAGAAAAGTGATTTAAAATGGCATTACGCAAAAAAACACAATAATAGAGATATATTAGCTTTAAAACACACAGCAGAGGGTAAATCTGCTATGAAAAATGAAATTTACTACCCTAAAAAAGAAAATGGAGATAGGATTATAGGATTTCATAACACTTATAAGCGTATGAAATGGAACGAACCTGCTCCTACAAGAGCAATAAATAGTGGAAATATAGGCGGTCATAACAATGTCCATCCGGGTCGCTTACAAAGTGATGGCACATATAGTGATGCAAGAGTTTTGACATTAAGAGAATTATTTATTGTTAGCTCACTCCCAGCAGATTGGGACTTACCTGATTTTGCAAGTGAAACGCTTATAAGAAGCGTAATAGGTGAAGCAATACCGCCTATGTTTTGTAAAAATATAATTAAAGGTATAAAATGATAAATCTCAATCGCTCAAAAGATAATAAATGGATTTTACAAAAAAATATCAGTTCAATAAAACTTATGGAGGCATATATTGATGCCTTAAAAAAGCAAAATAATGAAATAAATTGTCAAAATTTGCAAGATAATTTACGATATGATGGTCTTTATATGGGGCGGTCAGCAGATGGTTCATTAAGCACGATGGGTGTTAGATTTTCTCAAATGTGTTTTTATATGTTTGGGTATAAAAAAATAATAAATTTATACCAAGTGCTACTACGCAATTATTACTAAAAAATAATAATGAAAAAGCAGAACTAATGCTTATAAATCTATTTTCCATGCAATTTCCACAACCATATAGCAAAACGCCAAGTAATTTTAAATTATATTTTGGCAGACTTATTTTAAAACTATTGCTAGATGAACGATTAGAAAAAAAGCTTTTTATTGATGAGTGTATATGGTTTTTACCGTTTATAGAAACTATAAATGACAAATTTTATAATGAGTTAGTGAATTCAATTCTTGAATATAGGATTTTAGGATATGCTAATAAATTAGAACTTTTTAAAAGCGTTGATAATTTTAACGATGTGTTTGCAAACGCTACACACGAACTAAAATATTACTTTTTTAATATTTTTGCAGAATTTGGTGTTTTAGAATTTGTTGAAGATAAAAACCATAATAGTGGACAACTTTTTGATTTTGCTCACGGCACAAATTCAAGACGCAATGATAGCTACGCTTCAAATAAAAAATATAGCGGGTTTATTAAGATAGTAGAAACATTAAAAGAAAAAGCTTCGTTGCTTTTAGATAAATATTCATTTGATGACGTCCCAAGCTCTCAAAGTGACTTTTTTCTAAAAAGTCAATGGCTAGAGGAGTTGTATGAATTAGCACCACTCAAATATATGGCTACATTAGAGTGTAGAAATTTTAATGCACTAGATATTATGAATACTGTTAATAAAATGTTGCATTTATCAAAATATGGAAGTAATGATGGTAAAGATTTTGAATTTGCACTTAAGGATAGCTTTGAGCTATTTAGAGAAATTAAAGAGTGTGAAATAATTAGTGGCTCTGGAGATACAGACATTATATGTGGCGTTTTAAATGAAAACGATACTATTCCTTACAAAATCAATGTAGATGCAAAGAAAAGTGGTAAAGCTACACAATCATTAAATGCAAAACGATTGATGTTGCATATTAAAAAAAATGGCTCAAAATATTGTATTGTTGTGTCACCAAAATTTGCAAGTGGTGTTAAAAATGATATTGTAGGAGATAAAATTGTAATCGTGGAAGCTGAAACACTTGGGCGTTATATATCAAAAGATTGTTTATCATCAAATGATGGCTTCTCTAATTTCACAATAATAGATAAAATCATAGAACAAAATTATGGGAAAGATATTACACCGCTTATTAACAAAAGGATCGATAGTATTTACTCATTAGATTTTCAATAAATATATATCTACAAAATAAACAAAAAACCGTTTTAAATTTTTGATTTGTATTAAACCAATGCTTTATTATAACAGAGCCTAATAGTTTATAAATATCCTTGCAGATATACTAAATTTCGGAACGATATTTGCTTTTTAACTTCCAAATTTTAGGAGAAGTGCAATGCGTATTACCAATCAGCTTATGAATTTCAACAATATCTACAACTACCAAAAAAACTCAACCTCTTTATATCAATCCCAACAAGCCTTTAGCTCAGGGCTTAAAATCCAGCACTCATATGAAGGAAGTGCGATTTATGTTGATGCGGCTAGATTGGAGTATGAGGGCAACTTACTTCAACAAGTTCAAAGCACCACATTAAAAGCTACTGAATTTTCAAAAAATAGCGACCGAGCCTTAAATGATTTTGTCTCTAAATTAACCGAGTTTAAAACCAAATTGATCCAAGCTGCTAATGATATTCACGACTCCACTTCAAGAAACGCTATTGCCAACGACCTAGAAGGTATCAAGAAAAATTTAATCGATATAGCCAATACCACTATAAATGGTCAATATCTATTTTCTGGAACTGCACTTGATACTAAGCCTATAGATACTCTTGGCAATTACTATGGCAATGGCGAGACTATCCACGCTGTTATAGGGCCTAACCAAACAGCTAAATATAATATAGATGGCAAATCGCTATTTATAGGCTCAGATAATGACTATAATAGGATAATAACAACAAATGTAAATTTGGTTAATAATTATAATAAACTAGAGCACCCAGATGAGCCTGTAAAATATGTAGAGCTTACAGATGATTTAAGGGATTTAATCGGCGAAAATTATAGAAGTCAGGAGTATAATAAGGTTAATAAGCCAGGCACCGATGACTTTAGTCTTGATAAATTAGGTGGTCAAGATACCACATTTTTCTTACAAGGTAGAAAGCCAGATGGGACTACATTTGCTACTAAGATTACTATGACCCCAAACTCATCTATCCAAAGCCTACTAGATAATATCGGCTACGCTCTTGGCAATGACAAAGATGGTAAGAATAAGCTAGTAGAAGTAACTATGAATAACAGCGGTCAAATCGAGATAAAAGATGTAAGAGATGGCAATCAAATGATCGAGCTTCATCTATTTGGGCTTACTCCACAGCTATCAACGGAAAAATACAATGTAGGTGGCTTTGAGATAAATATTGACCCAGCCACATCGGCAAATTATAAGGTAACTACCACAAGAGATGCTAATGACAATATCACAGAGATCAGTGCGATAAATAATAACAACAATCAAGCCTATACCATAAGTGTAAATGCCCAAGGTCAATTACAAGTAACTACAGGCAACAATACAACCGTAGTTCCAAATGTCAATAACCCATCTGCTCTAAATTTAAGTGATTTAGGGAATAATGGTATAGGAGTTGATGATTTTAGACCATTTAACCCAAATGACGCAGATCAAGTAAGAAATATGTCTAGCACCAAGGTAAGGGATAAGGATGGCTCATGGGTAGATGTGAGTGCTTTAAGCGATTTAGAGACTATAGAGAAAAATGTTAAAAACGGCAAGGTCTATCTAACTGAATTTATCAAAAGTAGCTTTAATGATATAGTTGGGGCTAAAAATGACGCTACAGATTATAGTAAATTACAATTTGAAAAAAAAGATAATATCCTTATAGGCTCAGTATCTCAGGTGGTTAAAGGCAAGAATGAATTTGCTACTGATACTACAAAGATAAAAGATGTAGCCGGGGCTAATCTACAAGAGAATGAAAATAGCAATATCACAATGCAGATTAAATCTAAAAATGGCAAATATTATCAAGTCAAAATAGATTTTACCGATCCGCTCTCAGCTAGCGATCCTAAGGCTACGCAGCTTACCATCACTGAAACTAACGCCGATGGAACGCCTATAATCCCACAAGGCGCTGCAACTCCGGTACCAGTCTATCAAGGCAATATAATGCTAGGTAAGTATAATGAAGCCACTAAAGCCACAGATGGGGTAGTAACCAAAGCTGATGATATAAGCTACAAACAACTAAATGATATAGTAGCTATGGTAGCAGCTGGTAATTTGCCTGATGATAGGATTGGTAATACGGTAGCAAAAAATTTAAGCGATCAGAATTTGTTTGCTAACGCACCAATTAATGATGCAAATGCTTTAAAAACAGCTATAAAAACCAATGTCAATGATCCAGCTACAGAAGCTATAATAGACCAAGCTATAGATCAAGCTATAGCTGGGTTAAATTTCCCATTACAAGGAGATGCTAAAAAAGAAACCCTAGGCAAGGTCAAGGATAATATTATTAATAATACAGATTATGCTACTGCTAGATTTGATGCTTATAATAAAGCTATTGAAGCAGCTAATGCTAGTGTGAATGTAGAGCTAAACTACAAAGGTCAAATGCAAATCACAGATAAGAGTGCGACTGTATCAAATATAGAAGTTTCGATTTTTGAAAGCTTTAGCGATGGTAAGCCTGAATTTGGCAAAGAGGCTAACTCCACAGTGGCCGGATCGCTATTTAACTTCACTGCTAATAATATGATTAATATAGATGAGCCAAGCGTGGATATATTTAAAGATTTAGATGATATGATCCAAGCTGTAAGAGATGGTAGCTATAGGGGCAATCCAGATGGCAATAACGCTAGAACTACTGGTATCCAAGGCGCTTTAAAAAGGATAGATCATATCCAAGACCATGTCAATAAGCACCACACGCAAATTGGCTCATATACAAATGTATTAGAGAGCTCAGGCACAAGGGCTAGTATGCTATATGTCAATGTAGAGAGTGTCAAAAATGATATAGTGGGTGCGGATTTGGCTGAGAGTATGATTATGTATAAGCAGTATTTATTGCAATTTGAAGCAATGCTACAAACTTCATCAATGATTGGTAAGATTAGTTTGCTTAATTATATGTAAGATTGCCCTATTAAAATCCGTAGCGTAAGCCACCCCTTGAAAGGCTTTTTCAAGGGGTTAGGGGTTGTTAAGGGGGAAGGGGTAGCGACTGCCAAAAAAGCGTCCCCCTTCCCACTTAAAAAGAAAATTAATATAGATTATTTTATTTTTAAGACTAGGTTAGGTTTAGAATAAAATCAAAAAAAGGTTTAATACTCCAAATTTTAGCCAAAAACTCCTTCGAGTTTTTTATTGCTTTAAATTTGATTTTTACTCCAAATTTTCGCCGTAAAACAACCATTTAGGTTGTTTTACTATTGCGAAAATTTTGTTCAAACTTTTTTAAATTCTTTTT
>NZ_JANQCT010000022.1:0-16067 GCF_024723495.1 Campylobacter sp. RM19073
TTGTAAAAGCCTTCTAAGGTTGTCAAGCTATCGCTTGACTATTTTTTTACTTCTTACGGCAACAAGTTGCCGTTTGCGAAAATTTGGAGTATAAATCAAATTTAAAGCAATACTAACATTAATCTATTTAACTTCGCTATAGCTTAGCCATTTCTTAGGGCTTTACTTGCTACCCTTAAAGAGTAATAATAAATTTGGCAATCTATTTAATCTACCCAGCCAAAAGAGTATTTAGCTCATTTTGAAATTCATCAGTTACGCTAAATTCAGTTACAAACTGCATAATCTGAGCCCTATTTTCATCCACAACCCTTAAAATCAAGCTCTTTTTATCCCCATTTGTAGCATTATATCTACTAGCTAATTCATAAATTTGATTAATTTTACTCCTATTTAAACTGCTTAATTTCAAATCAATCTCTAGTTTGCCAATGATATTAAAGCTAGGCTCTTTTTCTACCTCATCTTGCTTTTGGGCTCTCCTTTTTGGTGCGTTTCTAAGGGCTATATCTCCATTTTTTGCCTCATCTATATCGATTATTTGATTTATAATCATCTTAGAATTCGCATCTCTTGGTGGCGTGATTTTTAACGCGTATAATCTACTTGTATCGCTTATCTCACTAGCTTGCATACACGCCACATCAAAGGCGAACATATCGGCATTTGAGCTTTTATCTGCTACGCTTAGCACCGCCATTTTGCTGCCAGATTTAGTATCCTTAATAGAGATATTATTTATCTTAGCAATTATAAGGTACTCGCCACCTTTAGCACTTTTTAATATATCCACGATACTAGAGTGCTTAATGCTATCAAAATACTCTTTATTCTCACTTATCTCTTCAGCAGTGATTTTGCTAGATTTTAGCGTTATTTTAGTGTTTTGTGCCTCTTCAAGGGTGTAAATTTCATTTACTTTTAGTCTGATTTGTTGCTCATCTTTATTTAAAAGCATTTTAAATACAAGTGGTTTATTTAGCTCATCTTTTGGCAAGGCTTCGATCTTTTGCATATGAGAAAACACCGTTGCTTCCATACTTCCTTGCATATCAAGAATGGCGATTATACCCATTTTATTGCCAGATTTGGTTATCTTTACAGATATATCTTCAATCTTACCTATAACGATAATCTCACTTCCATCATCAATGCTATCAAATTCTGATGAATTCGTATGCGAAATCGCTTCAATACTACTTCTAAACTCATCAAGCGGATGTCCGCTAATATAAACGCCTAAAAACTCCTGTTCAAAGCCTAAAAGCTCCCTTTGGCTAAATTCATCTTGAGCTAAATTTAAGCTTAGCTTTATATTATTCATACTCTCATCATCGCCAAATAGCGAAAACTCAGCCTCTCTTTTAATATCAGAGCTTTTTTTAGATTGGTCTGTTATATACTCAAGATTTTGCATTAAGGTCTTTCTAGAATAGCCAAACTCATCTAAAGCACCTGATTTTATGAGTGCCTCATAAACACGCTTATTTACAGCAGTGCAATCGCTTTTAGATACTAAATCTTCTAAGCTATCTAATCCGGTTTCTCTAAATGATATAATATCATCAACCGCTGAGCCACCAACACCCTTAATGGCTCCTAGACCATAGATAATAGCGTCATTACCATCACTATTAATAACGCTAAATTCACTTTTGCTCTTGCTAACGCTAGGGGGAAGTAGCTCGATATTTAAACGGCGAATCTCCTCTATATATTTAGTGATTTTATCAGCGTTATTCTCTTCACTAGTAAGAAGAGCTGCCATAAATTCAGCCGGATAATATGTCTTTAAATATGCCGTTTGGAATGTGATAAGTGCGTAAGCTGCTGAATGGGATTTATTAAACCCATACTCTGCAAATTTCATAATCAACTCAAAAAGCACATCAGCCTTATCCCTATCAAATCCATTTTTAGAAGCACCATCTAGATACTGAGTTTTTAGTCTTAGCATCTCATCTTCTTTTTTCTTACTCATAGCCCTACGCACTAAATCCGCTCCACCAAGGCTAAATCCACCCACGGTTTGAACTACTTGCATAACTTGCTCTTGATAGACTATAACCCCATATGTAGGCTCTAGTATCGGTCGCAAGGCATCAAAGGCGTATTCTACACTCTTTTTGCCATGTTTAATATCTATAAAATCATCCACCATTCCTGAATTTAAAGGCCCTGGGCGATAAAGAGCAATCATCGCAATAACATCTTCAAAGCAGTCTGGTCTTAGCTTTGCAGCTAGCTTTTGCATACCACTTGATTCTATTTGGAAAATTCCAAGGGTATTGCCACTTTGTATGGTTTCATAGGTTTTAGGGTCGTTAAAATCGATCTTTTCCCACAATATATCTTGATTAAATCTAGCTTTGACTAGCTTAATTGCATTGTCGATTACGGTTAAAGTTTTAAGCCCTAAAAAGTCAAATTTGATTAAATCCACCTCTTCAAGATAGTCCTTAGCATACTGCGTTACATAGTGACCATCTTCAGCGTTGCTTTGTCTCCATAGTGGGACTTTTTTCCATAATTCTTCATTGCTAATTACGATACCAGCAGCGTGCATACCTGGGTTTCTATTTAACCCTTCAAGCTCGCAAGCATACTTCCACACGCTTCTTGCTAGCTCGTTGTTTTGTATTAACTCCCCTATTTTAGGCTCTTTTTCAAATGCTCCAGGCTCAAATTCACCCTTTTTATTAGTATAGCCTTGTAAGGCAATACCTAGCTCGTCTGGAATGAGCTTTGCCATCGCATCAGCTTCAGCATATGGCATACCCATTACTCTAGCCACATCTCTTATAACGCCTTTGGCTAAAAGCTTACCAAAAGTAGCCACTTGAGCGACATTATACTGACCATACTTTTGTATCACATAATCAATAACTTCGCCTCTGCGATTTTGACAAAAATCCACATCAATATCAGGCATACTGATACGCTCAGGATTTAAAAATCTCTCAAATAGCAAATTATATGGGATTGGATCAAGGTCAGTAATGCGAAGCGCATAAGCCACCAAGCTTCCAGCTGCTGAGCCACGCCCAGGACCTACTGGAATTCCACGTTTTTTAGCCTCATTGATAAAATCAGCCACGATTAGCATATATCCTGGGAATTTCATATTTTTAATAGTTGAAATCTCTAGCTCAAGCCTATCTTTGTAAATTTGATGTTTGCTAGGATCGATAAACTCTAAACGCCTCTTAAGCCCCTCTTTACACTCATACTCAAACAAAACCCCATCATTATCCAAATCATACTCCATATCTGGATTTGGCAATGGTAGATCTCTATTTTTAGCGTATTCTTGGGTAAATTTGAAATTTGGCGGAGTGGCATTGCCTAATTTTATCTCCAAATTACACTTATTTACTATCTCTTGAGTGTTGGATACAACCTCTGGAATATCAGCAAAAATCTCGCTCATCTGCTCAGGAGATTTAGCATAAAATTCGCTCAAAACTTGCTCTCTTACACTCTCATCAAAATTTTTATTCGCTGAGATATAGACAAAGATTTTTTGAGCTATGGCGCTATCTTTATTGGTGTAGTGAGCGTCATTTGTGGCGATTAGTTTTATGCCTGTTTCTTTGGATAATCTGATAATATCGCTATCTATTCGTTGCTGGTCAAATATCCCATGACGCATAATTTCAAGATAAAAATCATCGCCAAATATATCTTTATACTCTAGTGCTGCAGCCTTGGCAGCTTCATATCCACCAGCGCCTCTTTTGATATTTCTCTCACTTAAATTTAGATGGAAATTTACCTCTCCAGCTAAACACGCTGAGCTACAAACTAACCCCTGACTATGCTCTCTTAAAAGCTTTTTATTTATCCTTGGATAGTAGTAATATCCCTTTATATAGCTCATTGAGCTTAGATACATTAAATTTTGATAGCCTATCTCATCTTTAGCAAATAAGCAAAGGTGAAATCTATATCTACTCTCTTTAGAGGCTATATCATCGCTATTGTGTATATATGCCTCAAGTCCGATAATTGGCTTTATCCCTTCAGCCTTCATACCCTTATAAAACTCAATCGCACCAAACATATTTCCGTGGTCGGTAATAGCACAAGATTTGATATTTATCTCTTTTAATCGTTTGGCTAAGGTTTTAATCTTATTAGCACCATCTAATAAAGAGTATTCGGTATGCAAATGCAAATGGGTAAAATCCAAGCTCATAGC
The DNA here is from genome assembly GCF_024723495.1 of Campylobacter sp. RM19073. Taxonomy (NCBI): domain Bacteria; kingdom Pseudomonadati; phylum Campylobacterota; class Epsilonproteobacteria; order Campylobacterales; family Campylobacteraceae; genus Campylobacter; species Campylobacter sp. RM19073. Next base: position 4,202 of record NZ_JANQCT010000022.1, read on the forward strand.
TATTCCTAAATTTATTTTTTGTTTGATATTATATCATCAATATTTTTAAAGACTAAACTACTATTTTGCTCAATAGCATTAAATTTACTCACAAGCCCATCTATATCTTTCTTGTTTGTATCTTTTAAAATATCTGCTATAGTATGTAAGGCTTCTTTGATTTTACTAGCTTGAGATGGATTAAATTTAGCAAAATTATTATCGCAATCACGCAATAATCCATCTATATGCGCTTCTTGCTCCGGGGTAAAGCTTAGGCCATTTAAGGCATTATTATAAGCATTTGTCTTAGCTAGGATTAGATCAATTTTAGTTAAAATTCCTATTGTTTTATTTTGAGTTAGCTCTGAAATTTTAGCAGTTTGATCTGCGTCGGTGCTGAAATTTTCAAGTGTATCTTTTAGCTTACTTGTGTTATCAATAGCCGTTTGTGCTACTTTATTTATCATATCAGTTGAACGATTTAGCTCATCAGCGTCTTGGCTTAGCATTGTTACGGTGCTTTCTATATCAGCAGTAGCTTTAGCGGTATTTTCAGCTAGTTTTCTGACCTCATCAGCCACCACGGCAAATCCCCTACCATGCTCTCCAGCACGAGCAGCTTCAATAGCCGCATTTAGGGCTAGTAGATTTGTTTGATCAGCTATATCTTTGATTAAATTTACCATACTGCTAATGTCGGTTGCTCTTTGATATATGCTTTGCGTGGTTTGGTTGCTATTTGAGGTGATGACGCTAAAATTTGAGCTTAGCTCTTCTACATTGCTTATGCTTTGACTAGCAATATCTGCTGTGTGCTTGCTAGAATCTACCACCTTTGATAGGTCACTTACGCTATCTATTAGATCTCTTTGAACTGCATCAATCCCATCTGTACCGTTGCCTAACTCTGTAAATTTCTGGCTTAAAATCCCTCTAATCTTGCCTTTTTGCCCTTCTAAAACACCAGTTACACCTTCGCTTAAAGACTCGGCATTATTTCTAAAAATTCCCTTAAATCCTTGCGTATAGATATTTCTATAATCATCTCCATTTCGTGCTGCTATAATGCTACTTTGCGTCTCTCTTTGTAAGGCTTCAACTTGGTCAAGCAAGTCATTAATACAATTTGCTATAGTAACTAACTTAGAATCATTATCAATATTTGTAACTCTAGCTTCTAATTTTCCTTTTGAGGCTCCGCACGCAACTGCCACAATCTCATTATAAACAATATCATCAAATTTACTTTTTTTACTAAATATACCCATAATTATCCTCTTTGTAATTCATTAATAAAGCGATCGTAAGTTGTATTGTGCGTAGCTAACAAATCAGCTATATACCTTTGGCTAGATTCCATACCCCCCCCCATTTTCTCTAACTCTAGCATTTTTTGATATATTGGTATTATCTTCTCTACGGCTTTTGGGTTAGCCTTGCGACGCACTGAGTAGTAGCCAATTATATTACCATTTTCATCTAAAGAGCTTGTTACATTAGCAAAAACCCAGTAATATCCACCATCAAATGTAGCATTCTTAACAAAAGCGAAAATCTCCTCTTTTTTCTTTATTCTCTCCCAAAGCAGCTTAAATACATACTTTGGCATATCTGGATGGCGAACTACATTGTGGTTTTTGCCTATTAGATCTGAATTTTTAGCATTGACAATATCTAAAAAATATCTATTAGCATAAGTAATGCGACCTTTTAGATCAGTTTTGGTAGTGATAAAGGCTTCATCGCCTATCTCTTTTTGATGATTGTATAGCATATTGCTACTCATTTAACCTCCTAAGTTTTTTCGAATTATACCTAATAATATATTAAAACAATCTAATATACCAAAGCCCTATTAGATAGCTCCCAAAGTGGCATAAATATCCCAAGTCCTAGTAGTAAAACCGCCATTGATACCACCACAAGCAAGATCGGCTCTAAATATGCACTAAGATTATCAATAAGCCAGTCATACTTTTGCTTATAATAGCTTGAGATATAGCCAAACATCTCATCTATAGCACCGCTTTTTTCTCCTGCTTTTATCATCTCTATGGCGATATTTTCGTATAAAGATGTGTTTTTAAAAGATGAGCTTAATGGATTGCCATGACAAATATCTTTAATGGCTTGGTTAAATTTAGCCTTAATATATCTATTTTCTATTACACCATTTGCAACTTCTAAGGCTCTTTCTATTGGCATTGCGGCGTTAATAAGCTTAGATAAAATCAGATTAAATTTAGCCAAAGAACTATGTAAAATCACACTTTTAATCAATGGAATTTTAAGTATAAAAGCATCAAATTTAACTCTAAATTTATGGCTAAATTTATAAAAATAGCCCCACAAAAAAATAGAGAAAATAAGCCCTAAAATAAGCCAAAATCCATAATTTTTTATCACAAATTCCACCCACAAAATCGCTCTAGTAGCCATAGGAAGCTCCCCGCCCAAAGAGTCAAAAACGCCTTGAAATGATGGTATAACCATAGCAATTAAGATATTAAAAGCGATAATTAAACTAAATAGAGCAATGGCAGGGTATCTAATGGCTTTTTTGAATTTAGCTCTATTTACAGCGATCTCTTGTAGCATTGAACTAAGAATAGCTAGGGAATTTGAGAGTTTGCCGCTATTTTGCCCTAAAGAAAACATAGCTAAGCTAATCAAACCAAGATCGCTTTTATGCTCCTTTAATGCTTGCTCTAGGCTCATTCCAGCATTTAAATCAGCACAAATATCATTAAAAATACCCCTAAGCCTAGCATTATCGCACCCCTTTGCTACGCTATTAAAAGCATCAAGCACACTCACCCCAGCTTCTAAAAGCGTGCTAAGCTCTTTAATATAAATAGCTAAAATTCTCTCATCAACTTGCCTAAATCTTAAATTTAATCTAAATTCCGCACTCTCTTTAATAGCTACAATCGTCCCATCTTTAGATAAAATATCCTTAGCATTTTGTAAATTTGCAGCCCTTATAGTGCGAGTTTGAGCGCAATTATTTATGATAACCTTAGCTATAAATTTTTTCATCTAATTAAGCTTAAGAGCTCTTCTAGGCTAGTTACGCCACTTTCTACTAGCTTAAAGCCACTATCAGACATAGGGACAAAGCCCTCTTTTATAGCCTCATCTAAAATCACGCTACTTGGCGTGGCTTTGGCTATTAAAGAGGCTAAATTTGGAGTGATTTGTAAAATTTCGCTAATTATCACTCTTCCACTATATCCAGTTCCCACACAATGAGCGCAACCACGAGCCTTATAGCGATTATTTTCAACCCTTTCTTTACAATGTTGGCAAAGTTTTCTAGCTAATCGTTGAGCCATTATGGCCACCACCGCACCGCTAATCAAATAACGCTCAAGCCCCATATCTATCATTCTATCTATAGCACTTATAGCGTTATTTGTATGTAAGGTTGATAAAACTAAATGCCCTGTAAGTGCTGCTCCTATAGCGGTGCGAAGGCTTTGATGATCTCTAATCTCTCCTATCATTATTATATCTGGATCTTGGCGGAGTGCTGCTCTAAGCGCAGTTTCAAAGCTAACACCAGCCCTATCGCCTACTGCAACTTGCTGTAAATAGCTCATCTGATACTCTATGGGCTCTTCTATTGTGATTATCTTTTTGGTTTTGCCCTTTAGCTCATTTAATGCTGAATATATAGTAGTTGTCTTGCCGCTTCCTGTAGGGCCAGTAACTAGTATCATTCCATAGCTTTTGGATATTGATTTTTTGAGTAAATTTAAATTTATCTCATTTAAACCCAAATTTTGTAAATCTACAATCATCTTATGAGTATCAAGTATCCTAAGCACCACACTTTGACCGCCTATAACTGGCAAAACAGAGAGCCTAAAATCAATATCTCGATCATCTATACTATAGGTAAATCTGCCATCTTGGGGCTTTTTATGCTCGGCGATATCTAAATTTGCTAGTAGTTTTATCCTGCCAATTAAGGTATTATATATATCACCATCAAACTCAAATAACTCGCACAAAACGCCATCAATTCGAACTCTAACGATAGCCCCACTCCCGCTTGGCTCGATATGAATATCGCTTGAGCCTAGCTCTATAGCGCTTATTAAAATTCTATCAATTAGCTTTAAAACCGCACTATCATCGCTTGAATCTTTGGAGTTTATCTGGGCTCTAACTTGTAAGATTATGCTATTTAAACCATAATATAAAGCTATCTTGGCTAATTTCTTATCTAGCTTAGATGGTGGAGCGATTAGTAGCTTTATGATTTTATCTTTGTAGATATTTCTAAGCTTTGAGATTACAGCTATATCAAATGGGTTTTTTGTAGCTATATGGACGCAGTTTAGCTCAAATTTAATAGGCAAAATCTCAAATTTAATAATCATATCAAGTGGCAAACTATCAGCCAAAGAGTAATCTATAAGCTCCATATCAGCCACTTCATAGCCAAATTTACTGCTTAAAATTTCACAAAATTCATCTTGGCTAATGCCTAAATCTTTGGCCGCTTGGCTAGGTGTGATGGCGCTATTTTGTAGATTAGATATAATCTCATTCATAAAGCTTCATATCCTAAGGATTTTAATGATAGTGGGTCATTGATTATAGTTGGGGTGATGATGAATATTAACTCATTTTTCTTATCTATTTGCGTATCGCTTTTAAATAAATATCCAAGTAAGGGAATATCGCCTAAAAGTGGCACCTTATTTATCTCATTGCTTAGAGTTTTAGCGATTAATCCACCTAAGATTATGCTATCGCCACTGGCTACTTCAACCACGGTAGAGAGCTTCTTTTGCATTGTATCAGGGGCAATTACTCTAGGCAAGGTCTGCTTAATATCATCAGCTGAGTATTTAAAACTGCTTAAGCTAGGATTTATCCTTAGCATTATTCGATCATTATCGCTGATTTCAGGGAGTAAATTTAGCAAAATTCCGATGAAAACAGAGTGCTGTTTATAAGTCGTTTTGGTGATTTGGCTAGTTTCGTTATTGGTTATATCTTCAGCGATTCTATAATTTATATTATCGCCTACAGAGATTAGGGCTTGTTGGTTATTCATTGCTGTGATTTTAGGGCTTGAGATGATATGAGTCTTGCCATTGCTATTTAAGAAATTTAGCACTCCATCTAGGCTTAAGCGCAAATTCCCGCCAATTATAAATCCCCCAGATATACCCCTTAGGCTATGAGCGGGATTTTGCGTAGTGCCTTTATGAAAGCTTAATCTAGATGGAGTTCCATCATCTAAATAGCTGCTAAATCCAAGCTCAAATTTACTCCAATCAACCCCCTTTGTATAGCTATTATCTAGCTCTACAGATATGATCTTAACATCGATTAAAACCTGTCTTTTCAGTCTTAATGAGAGTAGGTCTAGATACTCTTTGGCTCTTTTGAGCTGATTAGCAGTGCCGGTGATATGGATTAATCCGGCGGCTCTGTTTATGATAGGAGTTGGGGCTATATATGGATCGTTGTGGCTATTTAAGATGGATTTAAGCTGGGTGGCTAAATCTTGCCAAAAGTCAAATTTCTCTGTAGTTTTAATGATATTTTCTTGACTATTTTCATCGTAATTTTGACTACTACTGTTTTGAGAGTTAATCTCAATAGGAGCAGAGTCCACTGAGGCTTTGGTGATGGCTTGACCATATCTTGATGAGATTATATAATCCATTTTAAAAGTTTTGGTCTGGATAAATGAGAAATTTAAAATATTATCTTTAAATTCATAGCTAAGAGCGTTTGAGTTAGCTATTATCTTTATAACCTCATCAAGGCTAAGGCGTGAAATACTAATCATCGTTGTGGGGGTTTTTAATATTTTTGTGGTATTTGCGTCGCTTAAAACAATGCTAAATTTACAAATATCAGCCAATTGGGTTAAAATCTCATATGAGGTTATAGATGGCTTTAGGCTCATATCAAGCCTCTTATCCCTACATTCATTGGCACTTAAATTTATAGCTAAGATAATTAAAATTATATTAATATACTTCAACGCTACTGCTACTTTCAAGGATTTTTAAATCCATCTGTCTATTATCATAAATCACAGAGGCGGTTGAGTTTTTAATCTCTATTATATATAAATTTTCATACTCCTTGCCTGCTTCATACCATTTGGAGTTGATTTTGGCTCGATTTTGGATTATGGCTTCTAAATTTAATGGGGTTAAATCTGGCTTTGAATGGTTAATTTTCTCTATAAAAAATGGGGATTTAACCTGGTTTATATCTACCAAATTCGCCCGTGAGTTAAGCTTATTATATAAATCTAGTATATATTTATACTTGCTATTAAGATCTTGAGCCTCAGCCGCAGCTAAAAACAGCCAAATCATAAATATAACTCTCATCTTATTCCCCAAGACAGCACACGAATTTCGCTATTATACGGCTCAAATCTCGCCTCGCTAATTTCTAATAAAGCCCCCTCAAGCTCATCTATAAATCTCAAGGTTAAATCAAAAGTAGAGTTAAATGATATATTATAATCATAGCTTATATTTGAGCCTATTTGATTTGGTGAAATTTTAGATATTTTAAGGCTATTTTCTAAGGCTTTTGAGCTTATAAAGGCTAGAATTTCACTACTTGAGCTAAATTTAGATAATTGCGTTGATAGCGATTTTGCGTGGGCTTGGATAAACTCATTTTCGAATTTTAATCTCTCTAGCTCTTGCTTTTTATCTTTAAGTTTTTGACTTGCTACCTCTATGCGATTTTGAATTTCAGTAGGTGAGTTTATCTTCAAATATCCACTAAGACCATTCTCATATCTCATCAAAGCCTTAAGATATAGCCTTTCAAAATAGTCCCAACTAAGATAAAATAGATAAAATACAATCAAAAATCCACCCAAAAATATCATATATTGCTCTTTTTTAGTGCGTTCTTCTAATAGGCTTTTAAATTCCATTATCTAGACCTATTGTGATATTTGATTCAAAATAATTTTTATTATTAATTATCTGACCTACTCTAGCTATGCTAAATTTATTTATAAAATTATTTATATTTTGAGCATTTTGAGCGACTACTGCGATGATTATTGCTCCATTATCTAGCCTTATACTCCTAGCCCTAAGTAGCTCATTATCCATTGATTTTACAATCTTTGATAGTGTTATAGCTAAATTTGGATTATTTATTTTAGCTGCTATATTGTCTATTTTATTTAAATTTAGATTTATATTATCTTTTATATTTTGCTCTTCTTTAGATATATTATCTAGATTTTGATTTATAGATAGCAAAATACCTTTTAAACTATCTACGCTAGAGCTTTCAATGCTTAGATTATACTTAATCTCTTTGCTTTTTATATCTAAATTAAGGGCTAAAACCAGCATATAAATTGGATATGTCATACCCAAAATAGCACCTAAAATAATAGCTATAAAAAGCCTTCCATCTGCCCTTTTATATAGTGGCTCAACCCTATCAAATATATTAAATTCTAACTTAATTTTATTGCTAATTAGCTCCTTAGCATATATAGCAATCATCAGATTAATCACTGATTTGCTATTAAATTTACTCAAAAAATCAAACCCATTTACGCTTTTCATAAGGTGATCTGATAAGGCTATATTAAATCCTTTCAAATCCCCTATAAAAGAGCTAAGAAATATCCTATTAGCAATGATTTTATCGATATTAGCAATGCTTTGCATAGTCTCTATAGTAGCCTTTATAAGATCGCTAAATTTATCAATATTTTTATCTATTATCTCGCCATTACACTCAATCCCATTTGCCTTAGATATAGACCAGATGGTATCATAAATAATATTATGATGAAAAATATACTCCCCAGCCTTATAAAAGCTCATATAGCTCTCATTTTCATCAAAAAATATATAGCAATCCACCCCATTTTTATCCATCAATCCGCTACTATAAAATCCACTCATTAGTAACGCAGAAGGTATGACAATATCTATATTTTGCAAAGTTTTTTGCGTAGCTCTAAGCCCATCTAAGGCTATTTGCATATCAATTACATATATAGTATAACTTCCATCTTTGTTTATAAAATAGTTGATTTTATACTCTTTTGATGGGTTTAAGAGTAGCTCTTCGTAAGCATAAGATATGATTTGATTATGTAAATTCTCTTTTTTATCACTTTTAAATCTTAAACTTGTAAGAGATTTAGTCTTAATATAAGTAGCACTAAAATCGCTATTATAAACCCTCTTTTTCTTTTTTGGTATAAATTTACTTGAGTAGTTATAAATTATATTTTTATATAAATCAGCAGTCGTTATAATATGGTTTTTTCGCTTAAATCTATAAAATGGATTAAATTTAATACCTATCATCTATCAACTACATTAATAATAAATTTAATATCCATTTATATACCTTTTACTATTAATTATGGATTTTACCTATGAAAGCTTAATCTTAATCACAACCTTACAAGTCATACAAGAGAATTTTTTACCAGCTAGTATTTTTTCATGTATGTGGCTAGGGACAAGATGAATTTTGTGTTCGCATCCGCATGTATATCTATATTGCTGTGGTTTTTCTTCTACTAGCTCTTCTTCTGTTTGGTGTAGCTGTGCTTGACGCCACTTCTCTATTTTAGCATCCTCTTTTAAGATATGCTCAACTAGCCACTTTTCAGCTATTAATAGTAAATTTTCCTTTAGGTCATTTACATTTTTAGCTGTTTTGATAAGACCTGCCATACTAGCGATAATATCTTTGTGTATCATAGTATGCTCTTGGAGTTTTGGATAACCTATTAGCTCCATATACTCTTGCTCATCCTTAAAATGCTCTTTCATATACTCAAAGAATTCAGCCACGATACCACGAATTTCTTCACGAGATACATTCTTATTAGCATAAATAAAAGACTTCTTGGCTAAATCAAATAGCTTTTGGTGCTGCAAATCTATATCTGAATTGCCAATACTATACTTATCGTCCCAGCTAGGTACCATTTCAAACTCTCTATGAAAAATTCTCTTGGATTTATTATACTAAATTTTTGCTATATTTAGCTGAAAAATTTTTAAATAGAATAAAAGTATAAATAAATTTTATAAATTAATCACTATATTACCTAATTTTATATCTTTAGTATTAAAAGAGACTTCAAATTCGGTTGTAAAATCAACAATCCTAGCAAGCGGATAGCTACTAAATTTATTCGCTACAAATCCATTTCTAAGAGTTAAAATCCTACTACTTAGCAGCTCTTCATCGATTATTTTAGCGTTGATAATACCAAAATTTAGACTATCAACGCTATAGTTAAATCCATCGCTATCACTTATCTCATCGCACTCAAGCCTTAAATTTAGATACTCAAACTCACCCAAACGCCCAAAGCCATTCTCTAATGAGCTTAAATTCTCATAATCTAAAATCTTAGCCAAATCTCCGATATAGTATCTATCAGCGATGAATTTAGCGCTTATCATACTGGTATTACTCTGATATTTGGACTTAAACTCTCTTGTAGTATATTTTCTATAGCATATAAAGTTCCAGTAGCACCACTAGCACAGCCACTACAAGCCCCTAAATATCTAATGTAAATATCAATCCTACCGCCTTCTGATTTAATATCCAAAATCTCCATATTCCCGCCATCCATCTCAAGCATAGGTCTGACATGCTCATCTATGATAGCCTCAACAGCCCTTAACTGCTTAACCACAGTTAGCTCCTCAAAGCTTAGATCGCTATCAATTCCGCTACTGCTAATCTTCGCATCTGCGATGGCTTTTAGCTTCTCAGCCTCCATCTCTGATCTAACTTCTGCTAAAATATCAACTAGATAATACTCTCTTTTCTCATGTCCACCTGGCTTTATACAGCTTTTACAAAACGCCCCCGCCTTGGTATATTGAGTGATCTCTTCAACCGTTGTTAAATCATTTAATCTTATAACCTCTTTAATAGTCCCAAGGCTCACTCTAGCACACTCGCACACTATAATCTCATCTTCAAAATGCTCTGGATCTACCCCTTTATAGCTAGCGGCCGCTGCTTTAATCACATCATAAGCCATAACAGAGCAGTGCATTTTTTGCGGTGGGACAGCTGGAGTATCTGGATCATCACGCATAGCCTTTTCTACATCTAAATTTGTGATTTTGACTGCTTGATCTACCGTTTTGCCTTTACAAAGCTCAGCCATATAATCACTACTAGCTATAGCCGTTCCACAGCCAAAACTCTTAAATTTAGCATCTTTAATCACATCAGTAGCCTCATCGACTGCCCAGTACAGCCTTACTGCATCGCCACAACTCTCTGCCCCATGGTCTGCAATGATTAATTTACACCCCATAGCCTTGGCTTGTTCTTCTGTTATCTCTCCCATATTTTTAGGAGCGTTCATCGCATTTTGCACTTTTTGAGAATACTCTTCCCATATATTTCCACTTATTAAATTTCCCTTTGCCATACTCTCTCCTTATAATCCTGATTTATGCCACTGCGGTGCGTAAGCGTAGCTACTTGATATGCTTCTTAGTCTATTTACAGCGTGTTTAATCTTTTCAATCACATAATCAATCTCTTCTTCAGTATTAAACCTAGATAGAGATAGCCTAAGTGCCGTGTGAGCTAGCTCACTATCAGCACCGATTGCTTCCATTATAGGATTGCTCTCTAGATCTTCACTAGCACAGGCTGAGCCGGTACTAGCTGCTATACCAGCTTGATTAAGATCCCATAGCATAGCCTCGCCCTCAACTCCTTTAATACTAGCTAAAATGGTATTTGGCACACGATTAGCTCTATTGCCTACTACTGTTACATCTGGCAAGGATAAAAGCGCATCTTCAAGCTTATCTCTTAATCTACCCACATGGCTTTGCTCATAGGATAAAAATTTATTTGAATTCTCCATAGCTTGACCCATCGCCACAATACCAGCAACATTTAAAGTCCCACTTCTGCGTCCGCCCATATGCTCTCCGCCATGAAGTAAGCTAGTAAGCGGTATTGAGTCTTTGATATATAACGCACCAACCCCTTTTGGAGCGTGGAATTTATGCCCTGAAAAGCTTAGAAAATCCACATTTGCATCTTTGACATCTACTGGGATTTTCCCTACTGCTTGGACTGCATCAGTATGAAATAGTGCTCCAAATTCATGTGCTATACTGGCTAATTCTTTAATAGGAAATATCATACCAGTTTCGTTATTAGCCCACATTACACTCACAAGTGCTACATCATCACTCATAACATCACGCAAATTTTGTGGAGTTATAACCCCTTGATCATTTACATCAATTCTAGTTATCTCCACACCAAGGGACTCTAAAAACGCACAGGTAGCGCCAATAGCTGGGTGCTCTACTGTGGTAGTAACGATACGCTTTTTCTCCCCTTTTAATATCTTATCAAAGTATATCCCCTTTAACACCCAGTTATTACTCTCAGTAGCACACCCCGTGATGATGATATCATCCTTATCAGACGCATTGATACCAGCGTATAGCTGATCTAAGGCTCTACGCAATGCTGGGTGAGTCTGGCTACCATAATCGTGAAGGGAGTTTGGGTTGCCAAATTTCTCTCCAAGAAATGGAAGCATCAACTCTAAAGCCTCAGGATCAATCATCGTAGTTGCATTATTATCTAAATAAACTTTCAAAAACTATCCTTTCCTTATCTCCTAAATAATTAGGATAAACTTTATCTTTTTAATTTTAGAATGATATACTATTTTACATAAATTTAGCATAAAAATTAAGTAAATATTTTATAAATTTGAATTATATTAAAAAATTAATCTAATAAAAATATATTTTTTATCAATATTATGGTTGTTTTATATTATTTTTACTTCGCAGCTGAGCTAAGCCCAGCTTTGCGACAGGGAGTTGTA
>NZ_JANQCT010000023.1:0-15327 GCF_024723495.1 Campylobacter sp. RM19073
AAATAAAAATGCCAAACTGGGAAGGGGTTGGGACCTTAAGGGATAAGGGAAACTATTTTGGCTTTCAAAAATTTAGTCCGCGTTAGTCGGACGGATAACTTTAGTGTTTGGTTCTTTAGCACGGATTTATTCGTGCGTTAAAAGAACATAGAGATAGTTTCCCCTGCCCCTTAAAGAAAAGAATTTAAAAAATTTTGTCGCAAAGGTCGGCTTTACTCCGTATTGTGAAGTTAAAATATGGGTACCCCACGAAGTGGGACTTCAGGTGGGTCAAGGGAGCGTAGCTCCCTGTCGCAAACGGCGACTTCACGGAAACCACCCCTTCGGGGTCGCATTCGCTGGTTTTGTTGCCGTGCGAAGTTAAAAATAGTCAGCTTATGCTTAGTTTTAATAAAATCAATTTAAACCAATCCAAGCTTGTAAATTAGGCTATCTCGCATTTGGTAATAATCATCTTTGTTAAGCTTAAAATATATACACTGGTTATCTGTGTGGGTGGATTTGAAATTTAGCATTTTAGCCATGCGAATGGCGCGTTTATTTTCTAGTTTGCAATATGCTTTGAGCCATTTAAGCCCTAAAATTTCAAATGCCATATCATAGATAGCACAGTATGCCCCAAGAGCGATTCTAGCCTCATCAAATTGCTTTGGTATCACCATAATCTCGCCAGGTATAGCGGTGCGATCTTGCCAATTAATTTGCTGAAAACAAAAATACCCAATAGCTATATCACCGACAAAAGCCATATAGTAAAGCGAATTTGGCTGGTTTTGAATGGAGTTAAACCATTTTAATTGCTGCTCTTTTGTGATATGGGTGCCATTTTGGTTTAGCATTACTTTAGATATTTTTGGGTCATTTCGCCACTGGCGTAAAATCTCTATATCTTGTAGCTCTAATCTTGCGATTTTAACTCCATATCTGATAAATTCACTCATTCATCAAATCCAATATATCGCCAACTACTTTTAACTCTTTAAGCTCATCATAAGTAAGCGTATGATTATAATCATCAGCTAGCATAACAATAGTGCTAATCTTACCCATAGAATCCCACTCTAGCAATGAATCTAGCGGAGTTTGTGGGGTGAGTGGCTCATCGCACTCTATGGTATCTTTGAATTTAGCTATCTTTTTATCCATCTTAATCCTTTATATAGTTATAATCGTCCCGCTCCACGCAAGACCGATACCAAATCCAGCTATTAATACCTTATTTGTAGATTTTATCTTGTTATTTTCAATGGCTCTTTTTAACGCTATTGGTATGCTAGAAGATGATGTATTGCCTACATTTTCTATATCAAATATAACCTTGGAGTCATCTAATTTTAAGCTTTTGGCGATGGCTTTGAGTATCAATAAATTGGCCTGATGAAATATAAAATAGTCAATATCATCTAAATTTAGATTATTTGCTTTTAGAATTTGTCTAACTAAATTTGGAACCTCCCTAATAGCAAATAGAAATATCTCTGGCCCATTCATGGTAAGGGTATTTGATGGGGTTTGGGCGTTAAATGGATTTGCGTAGCCACCATATTTTTTATACATACTAAAAAACCCGCCCCCATCTGTGCCGCATATGATTTGACCGATTTTATAAGCGTTGCTATCATCGATCATAGTCGCACTTGCTCCATCGCCAAATAATATTCTTTGTGCCATATCGCTATTTTCAAACATTTTATAGCACATATCAGCCGTGCATAGTAATACCCTTTTAACGCTTTTAGAGATTATTAAAGATTTAGCTATTAATAGTCCGTGAGCGTAGCCACTACAAGCGATATTAATCTCCATGGCATTTGTGCTTTTGGGTAAATTTAGTTTATTATGTAGCTGGTAGATTGTAGCTGGCTGGAGATAATCAGGCGATTGAGTACAAAGCAAAAGCATATCTATACTAGCTGGGTCTATATCATACTCATTAATTAAATTTAAAGCCGCCTTAGCTGCTAGGTCGCTAGTAAGCTCATTTGGGGCGGCTTTGTGGCGATATTTTATCCCTGATTTTTGATAAATTTGCTCACAACTATACTCATCACTTTTAGCAAGACTAGCAAAGTAGCCATTATCTATAGTCTCATCTGGTAAGTAATAGGCTAGTTTCATGCTATTTCCCACTTAAATTTCATCATACCCCCCCCCAGAGCTGATTTTGATACACTCTGCGGTGATTTTGCTAGATTGAGAACTTAGCAAAAATAGCACCGATTTGGCTACATCGCTAGGCTCTATTAAGCCAAGTGGCATTATCTCATTTAGCTTTGATTTGTGGGCTTCTTGGGATATGAAGTTATTTACAAAATCATCATACATAGGGGTATTTACATATAATGGTGCGACGGCGTTAATCCTTACTCCTTTTTTGGCGTATTCCTTGGCTAGGCTCGATACGGCTGAGTTTAGGGCTGCCTTACTAGCTCCATATAGACTAAGTCCAGGCTCAGCGCCAAAAGCTGCCATAGAGCTAATGGCTACAATGCTAGTATCATTTTTGACATATCTATTATGCTTTAATGTAGCCTTAGCTAGAGCGAAAAATGTTAGTAAATTTATATTGATTAACTCGCTCATCTTATCTAAATTTAGATCACGAAGTAGCATTGGGCTTAGCACACCAGCACTATGGATAAAGCCATTTAATTTAAATTTATCAGCAAATTTCGCCACTGCTAGCTCAATGCTATCAAGCTTGTTTGAGTCAAATATCGCTATATCGTGGTTATTTGGAGAGTTTAGCTCATCTCTTAGCTTGTTTAAAGAGTTTAAATTTCTACCAAGAAGTAGCAATCTAGCGCCACTTTTGGCAAGTTCAGTGGCTACGCATTTGCCTATGCCTGATGTGGCTCCGGTGATTATATAAGTTTTATTTTCAAACTCCATTTACCCCCCCCATTTAATTTTATATTATAGTATAGCTCGGTACTGCGATATATCAAATCTATCAAATATATCGTCCCAAGAGCGTAAAAACATAGCTCAAATTTCAAACTAAAAATCGCAATAGATAGCACTATAGCAAGAAGGCTTACATCAATCCCAAGTAAAATTCCACGCTCTAAAAGATATTTTTTAAGCCCAAATCTATAAATTTTATTTAATTTTTTTAATCTTTTATGGATAAAATGCTTACAAAATTGCTGATGAAATAGCAAGGTAGAGATGATAAAAATAGTGCAAAATATACTAACATCATAAAGATAACTAGCTAAGATAATAAGCCCAAACCACGCTATATAATCGCAGGTATAATCAAGAAAATAGCCTAATTTTGTGCTTTGATTTTTAAGGCGAGATAGCATTCCATCGGTATGATCTGATATGCTATAGATTAAAAATAAAATTCCGCTTAAAACATTATGCCCTAGATAGAGCAGAATAAATGAGCCAATAATGCAAAATCCACCAAAAATTGTGATTTGGTTTGGTGTGATATTTGTTTTTGCAAGTGGTAATAAGATAAATTTTTGGACTATTAAAACTCGCCAAATATATTCAGTTATATAATATGTAGATTTGAGTTCTAGGCGGTCAGATTTTTTGAGTTTATCATCTAATTTCATACTTCAACCTGTAAAAATTCGCCCCAAATTTTCGCTATTTCTTCATAGGCTCTATTAATATCAGATATGAATTTA
Organism: Campylobacter sp. RM19073; assembly: GCF_024723495.1. Lineage (NCBI taxonomy): Bacteria > Pseudomonadati > Campylobacterota > Epsilonproteobacteria > Campylobacterales > Campylobacteraceae > Campylobacter > Campylobacter sp. RM19073. The sequence goes on from NZ_JANQCT010000023.1 coordinate 3,648, forward strand.
TCGCTATTCCACGCACGCCTAAGAACCATAGCCATCTCTATTTGGCTCCAAAATTCAGCCACTTTATTACTTGGAATTTCATCTATAATATATGTGCCAAATTTGGCTTTTATGTAGTTTTGTAGGTGTTCTACCACTATTTGAGCGACTTTAAATATAAATATATAATTTGGATTTTTTAAAAGCTCTTTTAAATTTGCTTTTAACATATCTTCTATATTTTTTCTTTGCTCTTTGATAAGGGTGCATGGATGGCTAAAATCAGTAAAAAATATATCAAAAATTGTTCCGTTAAAAAAGCCTATAATCTCCCCTTTAGCATTTACTTTGGGTAAAATTGGATATAGTTTGCATATAAGGGGGCGATTTTGGTGTGGATTACAAAGTCCCTTTTTATCGCAATGAAGCCAGTGTATAGTAAAGGTTTGACCCCCTTTTAGCTTAAATTTCTCACTCTTTTTAGCCATTTCCATGCCATCTATAGCGCCTGCTTTTAGATACTCCTGATACTCTATATCAAAAAGCGGTAGAGCGATGAAATTTGAGCGAATTAGCTTAAAATGTTGATTTGTAAATCCAGCACAGCAGTATCCGCCGCAACTCTCATAGCATTTTGGAGAGTAGATATATTCTTGTTTATAATTCATTTATATTCCATAGGCTATTTTAATCATATTATCTAGTGCAGCTATGCTTTGGAAATTTTCAGCACTTAGGAATTTGGCGTCTAAATCCTTACCATATCTAGCTTGCATAGCCCCAACAAGTGCGATGATATCGACGCTATCGATAGCTCCACTATCAAGTAAATTTAAATTTATATCGCTTATATCGCCTCTGCCTATCTCATTTAATAGGATTTTTGCTTCACTCATTTTTTAACGCCTCTTTATCGATTTTGCCATTTTGATTTAGCTTGAAATTTAATTTATGGATAAATTTACGCGGAATCATATAATCTTGGAGTTTTAGTTTTAAGAATTCTTTTAGATTTTCAATTTGGATTTTGCTCTCATAAAATGCGATTATTTGAGAGTTTTTAAATATACAAGCAACCCTATAAATATCTGGATGTGAGCTAAGTGCGGCCTCTATCTCGCCAAGCTCTATTCTAAAGCCATTTAATTTAATCTGCGAATCACGCCTACCATAGTAAAGCAAGTTGCCATTGTCATCATATGCGGCTATATCGCCTGTTTTGTAGATAGCTTCACTATATGATTTTTGGAGTGGATTTTGTATGAATACTTGGGCTGTTTTATCTGGGTCATTGTAGTATCCGCTAGATAGCCCACACCCTCTAATATATATCTCACCTTTTAAATTTGGCTTTGTTATGAGATTCATATTTTCATCAAATATTAAAAGTTGGGTATTGCTAAAAGCTTTGCCAATAGGCAAGATCTCATCATCTCTAAACTCCCTATCTACCATATAATACGAACTAGCTAAAGTCGTCTCAGTAGGGCCATACATATTGTAAAATTTGGCATTTGGTAGCGATTTGATCCAGTAATTTAGCTGTTTTGTAGGCATAGTCTCACCACATGCTATAACCATTTTAAGGTTGAGATTTGCTCCATTTAAGGCATTTGAATTGGCAAAATATACTAGCACGCTTGGCACCCAAAGTATGGTAGTAACGCTATTGGTGCGTAGATACTCAACCACTTTAAGCGGAAAGGCAAAGATGGAGCTTGGCAAAATATGGGTAGTAGAGCGCGTAAATATGCTTACATATATATCAAAGACACTTAGGTCAAAATAAAATGGAGCTTGATTGGCAATTATATGGCTATTATCTATTTTTAAGTCATTAGAAGATGCGATAATAAAATCCATTAGGCTTTTATGGCTGATACTTACCCCTTTTGGCTCACCTGTGCTACCGCTAGTAAATAGCACATAGGCTAGATCTGTATCTAAAATATGGATATTTTGTAAGATATTATAATCAATCTTAGAGCTATCTAAATCATCTATAGATATGGTTGGTATATTTAAATTTAATGCTTTAGAGGCGATGAGTAGGGCGGGATTTAACTTTTTAACTATCTTTTCTACCCTTTGAAGTGGCATATTTTCATCTATAATTGTGTAGAAATTCCCGCTTTTTAACACGCCAAAAAAGCTGATAATAGCCTTAATACCCTTTGGTAAGATTATCAAAATAGGCGATTTATTGATATTTAAATTTGCTATTTTGGTGGCTAGTGCGCTGCTAAGCTCATCAAGCTTAGAGTAGGTAATGGATCCATTAGGCTCTACGAATGCGACCTTTTGCGGTGATTTATATGCGCTTTGGCTAAGTAGCTTGTGGGCTAAATTTAGCATATTTTCCCTTTATAATTTAGCAAATAGGGGGGGGGTGGAGCCTTTGATTTTAAATCTATAGCAAGAAAAATTACCGAATTCAAACTGTTTTACCCCACGCAAAATTTATCCCTCTATATAATTTTTTAGTTTGCGACCAACTTTTGGGTGCTTTAGCTTTTTAATCGCTGAGCTCTCAATCTGCCTTACACGCTCTCTAGTTACATTTAACTCTTTGCCTATCTCTTCAAGAGTTCTATCGCTCTCATCTTCAAGCAGGCCAAAACGCATTCTAATTACCGCTTTTTCTCTATCATTTAGCTGATCTAAAACTTCATCTATTTGCTCTTTTAAATCCGCTTTTAGGATCTGCTCCATCGGGCTTAGAGAGCTTTTATCCTCTACGAAATCTCCATATTTTCCATCATCTTCGCTACCTATTGGGGCTTCTAGGCTTATTGGCTCTTTTGTGATTTTGATTACTTGTTTGACCTTATCTATGCTTAGTCCAACCTCTTTTGCGATGATTGATACATCTGGCTCTTTGCCTTCTTCTTGGATATATTTTCTATTTATTTTATTAATGCGATTTATAGTCTCAATCATATGGATTGGAATTCTAATAGTGCGAGCTTGATCGGCAATGGCTCTGCTAATGGCTTGTCGTATCCACCAAGTAGCATATGTGGAGAATTTAAATCCCTTTTTATACTCAAATTTATCCACAGCCTTCATAAGACCTATATTGCCTTCTTGGATAAGGTCTAGAAATGGCAATCCACGATTGGTATATTTCTTAGCGATACTTACAACTAAACGCAAATTTGATTTAGCCATTTTAGCCTTGGCATCATCGCTTATATTTTTGCCTTTTTTTATTTGATCTAAGATATTTTTAAGATCTTTTGGATCTAGATTAAATCCAGTTTTGCTTGCTTCTTTGGTTTGAAATAGCTTTTTAATCTCCATATATGTAGAAACCATCGTAGCTTCTGGAACTCTAGATATTATATCTTCTTTGCTTAATTTGGTTATATCTTTTAGGATTTGTTGGTGGTTTTTTCTTAATTCAGCACTAAACATAGGTAGTCTATACTCAAGCCTTTTAAGCTCTTTATCAAAGTCTACATCGCTCTTAAGTGCTGTTTCAATAGACTTTACAATCTCGTTTATAAGCTTACTTGTAGGGCCTAAATCCATTAGTTTATCTTTTAAAACTTTTTTCTTAAATGTTAAATTTAATTTAGATAACAAATCAGCTTCATTCTCTACAGAGATATTCTGTTTTGAAGCGATTTTTAGCCAATCTTTTTTGGCTTTTTCTAATGCTTTAAAGCTCTCAATTACCTTCTCAGCTCTCTTATCAAGTTTTTTAGGCTGTTTTTTGCTATCTTCGATCTCTTCATCTTCATTGTAGCTCTCTTCGATATCCTCTTCTTCTTCGTTATCCTCTTCATCAAAGCTCTTAAATAGCTCTTTTACACGACGCTCTCTGTTGATTAATGGCTCTTTGTAATCTAATATAAAATCTATCAGATATGGCACAGAGCAAAAAGCGTCAATTATAATATCCTCGCCAAGCTCGATTTTTTTGCTAATTTCAATCTCTTCTTCTTTGCTTAAAAGCGGAATTTGACCCATTTCACGCAGATACATACGAACAGGGCTATCTGAGCGACTCCACTCTAGCAAGTCTGTTTCGCTACTTAGGTCAAATTCATCTTCTAAATTTGCGTCAGATGATTTTTGTTGGTCTGAAGTAGATGATCTTTTTGCTTCTTGGATTGTTTTTTGTTTGGCAGCTTCAACGGCACTTGTGAGCTGAATTTTATATAGCTCGGCTATAGATTCTATCTTTTTAATCATTCCAGCAGTAGGAGCTTTGTCAAATAGTCTAACTAGTTGCTCGAAAGTCACATAGCTCTTGGCATTTTCTCTAAATAGCTCCTCAATTTGTGCAAATATCTCTTTGGCTGCACTCATCAAAATATCCTTTGTATAAGCAAAATAAAATTACGGATTATACCCAAAAATTGATTAAATAAATTTAAAATTATAAGTTTTATTTTTGACTAGATTGTGTTTTCAAACGCAAAAATTAGTATCTAAATTAATAAAATATTAAGCCTGGGATCGCTCCCAAGCTTTTAAGTTATCCTAACCAAAATAGATCGCTAAATTCATTAAAATTATAGCTTTCTAACTCTTTTTGATTATTTACTAAATCCTCTATTATTTGGCAAGTTTTTGGGCTAAATCTTGTAGCTAGATTTGCTTTAAATTTAGCTTTTAATAGCGGAATTCCCTCATCTCTTCTTCTTTTATGACCGATAGGGTATTCTACTTCTACTTTTTTGGATTTTGTGCCATCTTTGTAGTAGATTTCAACTGCGTTTGCGATACTTCTTTTATCGCTATCTAGATACTCTTTTGTGTATCTTGGATCTACTTCTACTACCATTTTATCTCTTAGGGCATCGATGCGTGGATCTTTGGCTACGCTATCTTCATAATCATCAGCCACTAATCTACCAAATATCAAAGGCACAGCCACCATATATTGGATACAATGGTCACGATCGGCAGGATTAGCTAATTCGCCAGTTTTATTTATAATTCTATGGCCTGATTCTTGAGTGGTGATTACTATTTTTTCTATCTCATCTAAGCGATCTTTAACCTCATTGTGAAGTGCCATAGCACACTCAACTGCTGTTTGAGCGTGGAATTCAGCTGGGAAGCTGATTTTAAATAGCACATTTTCCATTACATATGAGCCAAATTCTTGAGGAATTACTAGCTTTTGGCCTCTCATTTTGACATCTTCAAAGCCCCAAAATTTCGCACTTAGAGCTGATGGATAGCCCATTTCGCCGCTTTTTGCTTTTAATGCTAGATCAACCCCACGACTAGAAGCATCGCCTGCTGCCCAGCTCTTGCGACTTCCAGTATTTGGTGCGTGGCGATAAGTTCTTAATGCACCGCCATCTATGAAGGCGTTTGATACGGCATTGCGAATTTCATCATAGTTACACTCAAGGAGCTTAGCCGCAACCGCAGTAGAGGCGATACGAACTAATAAAACATGATCTAGCCCAACTTTATTAAAGCAGTTTTCAAGTGCTAAAATGCCTTGAATTTCGTGAGCTTTTATCATAGCTTCTAAGACTATTTTTACTTTTAATGGAGCCTTGCCTTGAGATAAATTTTTACGACTTACATAATCAGCCACCGCCCAAATAGCACCTAGATTATCGCTTGGATGTCCCCATTCAGCTGCTAGCCAGGTATCATTATAGTCTAGCCATCTTACCATTGCTCCTACATTAAATGCTGCGCGGATTGGCTCTAATTGGTATGAAGTGCCTGGAATTTTACTACCTAATGGGCGAAATTCAGCCCATTCAACGCTTGGTCCAAGTAGCTTGGTGCAAGCTGGATATTTAAGAGCTAAAATCCCACATCCTAAAGCATCAATCATAGTATATTTAGCTGTCTCATAAGCTAGCTCGCTAGTAATCTCAAAGCTATTGGCATATTTAGCGATTTTACTTAGCAACTCATCAAATTCAGGGCGTTTAGCCTCTAATATTCCCATATTACTCACTATTTTCTCCTTATCTTTGGTGTATTTGTATAAATTTCATTGGCTCAGGCCCTATGTAGTTGCTACTTGGGCGAATGAGCTTGTTGTTGGCTCTTTGTTCTTTTATGTGAGCGCACCAGCCACTTACTCTACTCATTATAAATATAGGGGTGAAATACTCAGTTGGTATCCCCATAAAGTGATATGCTGACGCACTATAAAAATCCGCATTTGGCGGCAAACTAGGGCGTTTTTCTTTCATTACACCCTCAATGGCTTCACTAATAGCAAATAGCTTGTGATTATTGCTTAGGGCTTTTGACCATTTTTTGATAACGGCGTTTCTAGGATCACCGCCAACTCCATAAACCCTATGCCCAAATCCCATTAATAGCTCTTTATTAGCTAGTTTTTGATTTACTCCATTTATAGCATCTTCTACATTATCAAAGCTAGAAATTAGCCCAAATGCCGCCTCATTAGCTCCGCCGTGTAGTGGGCCACGAAGAGCACCTATAGCCCCAGCAACAGCTGAGAATATATCGCTTTTTGTAGAAGCGCAAATTCTAGCTGTAAATGTAGATGCGTTAAATTCATGCTCAGCGTATAAAATCAATGAACAGTGCATTGCTTTTACAAATTCAGTTGGTGGCGTTTTTTGGTGTAATTTTTCTAAGAAATATCCAGCTATGGTATCTTCTTTGCTATCAAAATCTATCTCTTTACCGCTATTTATATAGTTATGCCAAAAGCAAATAACGCTAGGAAGAACTCCAAGAAGGCGGATAATCTTATCATCTTGATCGCTAAAATCATCTTTTTCAGCCTCTAAAGTCCCAAGCAAAGCAACAGCACTTTGGCATACATTCATCGGATGAACGCCTTTTGGTATGAGCTTTAGCATAGCTTTAAGCTCAGGGCTAAGAGCACGAGATGCTATAATTTTGCTTTTATAGTCTTTTAGCTCATTTGCTTTTGGAAGTTTAGCATATTGTAGTAAATATGCTACCTCTTCAAACTCACAATGCTGTGCTAAATCCTCAATAGCGTAGCCATAGTAATTTAGCCCATTACCTGTACCGCAAGTGCATATCGCACTTTCACCAGCTATAACTCCGGCTAATCCGCCTTGTTTTTTTGCTGCTTGGCTTATACTCATTTTTTATCCTTTGCAAATAGTTGGTCTAATTTATTTTCAAATTCATAATAATCTAACATTTGATATAGCTCTTCACGAGTTTGCATGATATCTAAGACATCTTTTTGATGGCCGTTTTTGATAATGCTATTAAAGACTTCAACGGCGGCTTTATTCATCGCTCTATTAGCTGAAAGTGGATATAGCACCAGTTTTATACCTACACTTGCTAACTCACTTTGGCTAAAATATGGAGTTTTGCCAAATTCAGTTATATTGGCTAAAACAGGCACTTTAAGAGCCTTTGTATATTCTTTATACTCTTCTAAGGTATGGACAGCTTCAGCAAATATCATATCAGCCCCAGCAGCTTCATATGCTAAGGCTCTCTCTAAGGCTTTTTGCTGACCCTCCATAGCATGTGCGTCTGTTCTAGCCATGATTACGAAATTTTCATCAGTTCTAGCATCTAGGGCAGCTTTTAATCTATCTGTCATTTCAGATATACTTACAAGCTCTTTATTTGGTCTGTGGCCACAACGCTTTTGAGCTACTTGATCTTCTATATGGCAAGCGGCCGCTTCGGCTTTTATAAGCTCTTTTATTGTCCTAGCTATATTAAAAGCACCACCAAATCCAGTATCAACATCCACTAAAAGTGGAGTATCTACTCTTGAAGTTATGCGTCTTACATCGATTAAGACATCTTCAAGACCTACAATGCCAAGATCTGGCAAACCATAGCTAGCACTAGCTACGCCACTACCTGATAGATATATAGCTTTTGCTCCAAGCTTTGTAGCTTGAAGGGCGCTATAAGCGTTTATAACACCTAATACCGCAAGTGGGTTATTTGAATTTACAGCTTCTCTAAAGCTTTTTCCTGGACTTTTTATACTCATTTTTTCTCCTTTATTATTGGGTAACCTAATGTCGTAATCACCTCTTTACAATGATCTAAGACGCTAGGATCTTCTATTGTTGCTGGAATTTTACATTCAACGCCATCTGCTAACTCTTTTAAGCTTCTGCGTAAGATTTTACCACTTCTAGTTTTTGGTAAAGCATTTACTACACAAGCAAGTTTAAAGCTAGCAACCGCACCTATTTCTTGACGAACTAAAGAGATAGCACCATCTACTATTCCTCTGTGATCTCTTTCAATTCCTTGTTTTAAGACTATAAATCCCATCGGAACTTCACCTTTTAAATCATCATTTACACTAATTACAGCACACTCAGCAATATCAGGATGCTTAGATATAATCTCCTCCATCTCGCCAGTAGAGAGCCTATGACCTGCTACATTTATAATGCCATCCATTCTACCTAAGACATAAACATATCCATCTTTATCTATATAGCCAGTATCGCCTGTGAGATAGTAGCCTTTGAAGTGATCTAAATATCCTTTTCTATATCTCTCATCATTTTCCCAAATTCCCATCAAACAAGCCGGTGGAAGAGGTAATTTAAGGCACAATGCTCCCTTTTTGCCTGGTCCTAACTCTTTGCCATTTTCATCAAGGACTTTTAGATTAAATCCCGGCATTGGTTTTGTAGGGCTACCTGGCTTTATAGGCATCTCTTCTAATCCTAATGGATTAGCGACAATAGCCCAGCCGGTTTCGGTTTGCCACCAGTTATCTACTACTATCTTTTTGGTAACTTTCATTATCCACTTTAGCGTATCACTATCACATCTCTCACCGGCTACAAAGATCGCTCTAAGGCTATCTAAATTATAATTTTTTATTAACTCGCCCTTAGGATCTTCTCGTCTAATAGCACGAAATGCAGTAGGAGCTGAGAATAGGACATTTACCTTATACTCATCTACAATTCGCCAAAATGCAGCTTGATTTGGCGTGCGAACTGGTTTGCCCTCATATACTATAGTGGTACAACCATTCATTAACGGACCATAAACTATATATGAGTGCCCTACAACCCAGCCTACATCACTAGCAGCGAAAAATACATCTCCAGGCTTAGCGTTATAAATATTATCCATAGACCACTTCATAGCGACACTATGACCGCCATTTGATCTAATTACGCCTTTTGGTGATCCAGTAGTTCCAGAAGTGTATAAAATATATAATGGATCAGTAGCAAGCACCGGCACACAATCTACGCCTTTAGTCTTCTCTTCTTCACTTTCCCAATCGACATCACGCCATGGAAGCATATTTGCTCTATATTGTGGTCTTTGCCAGATTAGACAAGTTGTAGGCTTGTGCGATGATTGCTTGATAGCCTCATCTAAGATTGGTTTATATGGTATTATATTGCTTACTTCTATACCGCAACTAGCACTTATTACAACTCTAGGTTTAGCATCTTCGATTCTAGTGGCAAGCTCATGAGCTGCAAATCCACCAAAGACCACGCTATGAATAGCACCTATCCTAGCACAAGCTAACATAGCAATTACAGCCTCAGCCATCATCGGCATATATATTACAACTCTATCGCCTTTAACAACGCCTTTATTTGTTAATATACCAGCGACCTTTGCTACTCTATCTCGAAGTTGCCTGTATGTATATTTTTTCTTAGTATCAGTAACTGGAGAGTCATATATCAAAGCGAGTTGATCGCCACGATTATTATGTATATGCAAATCAAGGGCGTTATAGCATGTATTCATACATCCGCCAACAAACCATTTATAGTGATCACCACTATCATCTAAAACTTTATCCCACTCATTATACCAATGAACTTTTTGAGCGGCTAATGCCCAGAAATTTTCTGGCTCATTGATAGAGAGCTCATAAGACTTTTGATAAGGGCTAGAACTCATTGTAATCCTTTCTTGTTGGTTAAGAGAATTATAAGACTTTGTAAAAGAAATATAAATGCTAAATTTAGTTACAATTTGCAGTTTTTGGTGCATAAAATTTTAAAATTGGATAAAATTTATACAAAATTTAGCTAAATTGTCGCATAATCTAGCAAGAATTTTATATTTAAATTTGTGAAAAATTTGGTTAATTTTTTTATTATGTTACTTAAAGTAACATTTTGGATATTAAAGGGATTAAAGATGTTAAGTGTGATGGATAGATTTATAATTATATTTGAAAAATCAAAGCTATCTATGAGTAAATTTGCCACAATTCTTGGCAAAGATAGACGAACTTTGCTTACATGGATAGAAAATAAAGAGACAAAATCCTTAAGCGAAGATGTAAAATCCATAATTTGCAATCACTTTCGCTACTATAAAGATATATGGGATTGCGATGAGAGCGACTTTTATCGCTATATAAATGAGCTAGATGATAGTAGCTTAAGGATTATTGATGATGGATATGAGTCCCTTTTAAAATATATTTATGAGAATGAAAATGAGGGCTCTTTGATACTTCATCCCACATTCCCAAATCCAGCCTATAGGGATTTTGTAATTCAGAGTGTGTATAATAATTTTGATAGTCAAGAAGCGGCAAAATATCGTCAAAAGCGTGGTTTGAAAATGCGAGCTTACTCATTTGGGGCTAGTGAGTGGTATAGTGTAAAGTCGCTTTTGGAATTTTGCTTTGCAAATATTGGTAATTTTTACACAAAAGAGCAGAAAATTCAAATTTTAGAGTTGATGATTGCTACTTTTCGTGATAATCTTAATAAATCTATATATTTTTTCGATTCATATGATAAGAAAATATATGGTCTTGATATGTTTTATTTATCACTAAATATTAAAGAAAAAAAGATGTTTTTAAAGCTACCACTTGAAACTGCCATTTTGGAGATTAAAAATAGTGAGCTTATTACCAAAATTCATACCCATTATACTCACGCTAAAAAATGCCCAACACACATAGATCCCAAAGACGCTGTGATGATAATGGAGCTAATCTTAGAATCATTAAAAAATAGTGATGATTTAAGGGCAACTTGCGATAAAATAGATAAGCATAGTAAATATGGCAGTATTTTTGCTAAAGTGATAAGTAGGGCTTGAATTTATCGGCAATTTATATTTAGTATTACTTAAAGTAACACTTTGTATATTAATTTTTATAAATTTATCTAAGCTTGACATAAAATATTTAATATTAATATATAATAAACATATTTTTAATTCAAAGGAGATTAGATGAAGGCAATAGCCATAATCGCACTAGGTGCAAATATAATGTTGGCAGCTGTAAATATAAACACTGCTAGTAAAAGTGAGCTAATGGAGCTACCTGGCATTGGCGAGGGAAAAGCTAAAGCTATTATTGATTATAGGACTAAGAGTAAATTTAAAACTATAGATGAGATTAAAAATGTCTCTGGTATCGGCGATAAGATATATGAAAGTATCAAAGTAGATCTAATCGTCAATGGCCCTACAGATACAAAGAATTTAAAAAGCACCATAAAAGATAAAAAACCAGTCAAAAAAGATAGCAACTCTACTAAAAAATAGTTGAATTTTAAAGGGCTGAGTTTTTAGCCCTTTAATTTTTAGATAAAAATAATAATTGATAAAATTTAATAAAATTTTCTCTATAAATCTTGACAAAGATTAATAATTTTTGTATAATTCAACTTCATTTTTTGAGTGTCTTGTTAGCTCAGCTGGTAGAGCATCTCCCTTTTAAGGAGGTGGCCGTTGGTTCGAATCCAACACAGGACACCACTTC
>NZ_JANQCT010000024.1:0-14283 GCF_024723495.1 Campylobacter sp. RM19073
GCTTTTAAATTTGCTATGATACGCCTATTTTCACTTTGGGCTTCTATCTTAGCCAAATTTTCATTGTGTGTAAGATAAAGACTATAAGAATAACCGCTCAATATCATCAATGCTATTGTTATAACTTTTGCTGTGTCGCTCATATCTTTTATCCCTTCTAAAATCGGCTTCTATCTTAGCCAAATTTTCATTGTGTGCTAATTATCAAAATACTCTACAATATCAAAATCATCGCCTTTTATTATCTTTATCATTCTTTATTATCTCCTTGTATTTAATTCTTTAATAATTCTCTTTATAGCTTCTTCCTTAAGCTCTTTTTTAGTTCTTTTGTAAAGGGTTCTAGCTTCTATAAAAGATAAATTATTAAAATCATCAAAATGAATTGTAGGATAGCGTTTATGAACTACATCAAACATTTCATTATATGCTCCCTCTTTGATAGCTAAAACTACACAAGCAACAACAACACCTATGAGACTAACCAAGATAAACATTGCTATAAATACAATAAGCATCATCATTATTCCTTTAAAATGGCATTTCATCATCAGCTTTAATTTTTCACATATCCTATCAAAAGCCCAATTTTAGGGCTTTTCAAATCTTGTGCTATGTAGTTTATCTTTGATGATTTTCTTTAGATGCCGCAAAGCGTATATTAGTGTAGCAGTAGAAACTGATAAAATTATTGTTTGCCAATCCATTTCTTGCTCCTAAAAAAGCTTATTCTCCTAAGCTTTTTTTGTATTCTAAAACTTCATCTAGCAACTTTTCTGGGTCAGAAAAGAAGCTATAATGAAAATCTTGTAAATGATTACAAAGCAGTTCAACTAGCATTTTGTTTTCATCATATTTATCTGAGCCAATCTCATCATCATCTTTTGAGTAGTCATCTAAAAGATTTTTTATATCTTTTAGAGTTTTAAACTGATAAATACTATTTTCTTTAGCTATATCATCTAAAATTTCGATATATTGATTAATACAATTAGGCTCTTTTTTCTCTATCTCTTTTAATAACTCATATAAAGAAGTTTCAAAACCAAACTTCTCTCTTAATCCACAGTAATTATCAAAGTTATCTAAACTATATAGGTCTCTTGCTCTATTTGATAAATGCGGCTCAAAGAATAGATTTGTATATAAATCTAGAGCTTTATCGCCAAATTTATTAGCGTATTCTTTGTCTATATAATTATTTATATAATAATAAGCTTTATCGTAAGCTTCATCTAGTGTCATTTTATTCTCCTAATTTAAAATTTCATTATTTTATCAAAAGCTAAATTTAAAATTGCTTTTTTCTAAGTATTCAAGTCTTTTAACGATTTTGGCAAATCTTGCTACACTCATTTTAGGTTGTTTTATGAGTAAAAAGCGGTATCGATTTAATGTTTTTATATTCATTTTTTGCTCTTTAATTGATAAAAAAGCCCCACAAAGCACAATATCCACAAAAAAAGTAAGATATAAAGCATTTATCGCTCCTTTATAATCTCTAGCATATACTCTAATGGCTCATTTGTATATTCGCTATACTCTATGCTTAAAGATACAATATCAAATAATAAATTGCATATATCGCTACTATCTTTATTTTGTCTATCTCGTCTAGATATATAATCAATAAGCACAACTATATCATCTTTAGAAAAATATCTTTGGTATTGAGATATTAGATAGTTTAGCTTATTATCTAAATTAAGCTTTTGTATATGCTCATCGTATGTTTGAGCTAAATAATCGTATTGCTCCATTTTTACTTCCTTAAAATTTTTTTATAGATTTAGATAGATTTAGTATCTAAATTTATAAAAAAACATTGGTAAAGTCCGAAGTTTGATAAAGCTGTTGTTATTTTAACTTCGCTAATCGTAGATAAGCTTTTATATAAAAGTTTAGCTCTAGCGATAAGGGTAACCCTACGCAGTAGGGACTTTCTCAAAGAGAGTGCAAAGCACAAGAGTGCGTTTCCAAAGTGCTAAACTTTGGTCGTAAAGACTAGCTTTGCTAGTCTGCGAAGTTAAAATAGCTTCGGTTCATCAGCTCATCCGATTAAAACCAGATTAAAGGCTCTGTCGGTCAATGATTTGATACAATCTCATCAATCCAGCCTATCAAAGCGTTTTTGCTTTTGATGGTGAAATATTACCATTAGTTAGTTTAAATATTACTTAAAGTAATTCAAAAGTAATAAAAAAAGTAATATTTTTTTAAATTATTTTTCTAATTATGTTGATAGAACTAAAAATTAGAATTAAGATATAAATTTGTAAAAAGTGTGTATAATAATAAGTATAAATAAAAAAGGTAGGTAGATGAGTAGCTTAGATAAACTTATAAAAAAACTTGAAAATAACCCTAAAAATGTAAGTTTTGACGATATAAAAAAGCTACTTATAAATAATGGCTGGGAGCTAAACCATACAAAAGGCTCACATCATAAGTTTAAAAAGGGTAGTGATAGCATAGTTATACCTTATAATAAGCCTATAAAAGAGATTTATGTTTTACAAGTTTTAGAAAAGATAAAGGATAAAAAATGAAAGATTTAAACTACTACTTAAATTTGCCATATACTATAAGCGTTAAAAAGCTTGATGATGGTGAGTACTTCGCAGAGTATTTAGATATAAACCTAACCAAAAATAACTTAATAGCCGGATGGGGCAAAGATGAGTTAGAGGCTATAAATGATTTAAAAGAGGCTTTTGCTTGTTATGTTGAAGGTGCTTTAAAAGATGGAGATTTCATACCTGAACCATTAAGAGAAGATAAAAAAGTAAGGATAAATATAACCTTGCCAAAATCTATTATAAATGCTATAGATGCCGTTAGTCCTAATCGCTCAAAATGGATTAGCGATATGGCCAAAAGGACGCTAAATTTAAATTATTAATATTTAGAAAAACCTTTAAATAAAAATAAAAATATATAGTATTCTCCCTATTATAAGGGGATTTGCTTCTTGTGATTATATCTTTTTAGAAATTATACTATAACAGCCAACCACACGACCTAGAATTTGAATTTCATTTTCTTCAGATATCTCTATAGGCTCATACTCTTTATTATCGCTTATTAGAGATAATTTTGGGCGTTTTTTTATTCGTTTTACAAATAACTCATTATCATATCTACAAACATACACAGAGCCTTCGATAATATCAGAGACAAATTGAAAAACTACTAGAGAGCTTTCAGCTATCGTTGGCTCCATAGAGTTGCCAAAACAAGGGATAATTCCTAATTTAGCATTTGGTGAAACGCCAAACATTAAACGCAAATCTTGCGGTTTAAATGGCAAAAAATCGCAATCCCCTAGTTCTGCTATCTCATTTCCTTTTCCTGCTGAAACAGAACCGTCTTTGAAAAATGGGACATATATCGTATCATCATTATCTTTTTTTAGCATATTATTTTGTTTTGGCATTATTTCTAAATCATCATTTAAAAAATACTCAATAGGCACACGAAAGAAATTTGCTAATTTTATTATATTGTTTTTTGAAGGTGTTTTTTGACCTAGTTGCCATTGACTTACTGATGATTGTGATACATCTAGGGCTTTAGCTAGTATAACCGTATCTACGCCTTTTGTAGATGATATACACTCTCTTAATTTGTCTGCGAAACTTTTCATTATTATTCCTTATAAAATTACTATTTGTAATATTATATTATCTTATTTCAGAAAAATCAAATTACTTTAAGTTATATTTAATCTTACTTAGCGTAATATAACGATATGGAAAGTAATAAATATAAAGAAAAATTAAAAGAGGCATTGAGGTCATTTGGCTTAGCTGAAAGCTCTATTATTGTTTATTTGGCTGGGTCGCAAGATAAAAAGCCAAATGGAGAGATAAGATATGCTTTAAGTCAAATGAAAGGCATCAAACACCCATTTAATGCGTGGGGTTTGAATATGAAAGAGTATTTAAACGCTCAAGAGCAAAAAGCGAACAAAAAGGCTAAAAATGAGCTTCGTTGAGTGCTTTATAATGGGCTTTTGTATAGGTGCGTTTATAATGAGTTTGGCAATGCTATTTTGGCCAAAATCTAAAGAGAGTATTTAAACATTATGCACTTTTTGTTATTTAAGGAGCATCTGCCTTTATTTACAAAAGGGCATTCTATGCGTTTAAGTTTTGCGTTTTTAAGGACAATATTAACTGGTATCTCTGTGCCACCCTTTAAAACACAAGCTTTTTTAAAATGCTCTATTTTAGGTGGGTGCATAAACTTAAGACACAAACCAAATGTAACACCGCTGCCAACAAAAATGCCTAATAAGAAAAAAAAATAGCTTAGGGTGTATGTATGGCTCTAAGAACAATAAAATCGCTTCCATAGCGAGATTATATCAAATAAAGGATAAAAAATGAATATCATCACAAAAACTCTAAAATCAAATGGATATTTTGTAATAAATAAGCATTTAATGAAAATTTTAGGCTTGAATAAAGCGGTTATTTTAAGTATGTTTATCGATAAAGCGGATTATTATGATAATGAAATGTTTTTTTATACGATAAATGATATCATCGACGCTCTTGGTGGGGGCTTAAGTGAGCGTGAGATAAGAGCTACTATAAAAAGTTTGATTGATGATGATTTGATTATTGATAAAGGTATGATAGGCGTACCTGCTAAACGCTTTTTTATGATAAACGAAATCAAAATATCTGAGCTTTTTGACAATCCTAGCTCTATCAAAAATAATAGTGCTAGAAGAAAAAAATTTAAAAAAAGAAAGCCCGAGCAACTTTCAAAAACCAAGCTTAGATGAACTAGAAAGTTATGCTAAAGAGATTGAAGCTAATTTTAGCATAAATCAATTTTTTGATTATTACGAAGCTAATGGCTGGAAAGTCGGCAAAAACCCTATGAAAAACTGGCAAGCTACTATGCGAATGTGGAAGCATAGAAGTAGTGAGAATAAAAGCAACATAGATGACAAAAAGCTAGATGAGTTTTTCGCTAGTCAAAAAAGCGACCCAGTTTTAAGCAATAATTGGCTTAGTCGTGGAGTGCCTGGTGTTGTAAAATCAAAAAATCAAGCATTAGAAAATAAGCAAAGCGATGATATACCGCAAGATTTTAAAGATAGATTTTTAGGAGAGTAAGATGAGAGAAGAGTTTATTCGAAGCGTTTTATTTAACAACAAAGCAGATAAAACACAAGTGAAATTTGCTAGTGAAAGTGTCTTAAAAGATATAAGTGACGAGCAATTAAACGAGTTTGCTCTGTTTGCGTTATCGATGAAAACAAAATACGACAACAGCATTCAAATGCTTATAAACGCAGTAAATGAGTATCAAAAACAAAATTATCTTAATGTCGTTAGAGCTACAAAGCCTTTTAAAAATATTCAAACACTTAGAAATTTTATCAACACCTACTTCAAAGGTAAAATCGTAGGTAGTGGAATAATGCCGTTTTTTTACACTCACATAAGATTAAACGATGAGTTACAGCTAGTCAATGAGAATACTCAAAGAGTGCTAAATGCTACTGATGAGAGCGAGTTTTTAGAAAATTTGCTAAAAGAGCAAGAGCAAATAGGCATCTATAGAGCTGATTTAATAGCTTTTAGAATAAAACAAAGAGATAGCACACCAAAAATAGAGCAACTAAGTGAGCTAGAAAAAATCGATAGTGGAGTTTATGTTATTGACAAAAAAACTCTAGAACTAGCGTGGGCTAAGCTTTTTAGCCTTAAAGATGAGCTTAAAGGAGTTAATAAGTGATAAATTATAATCAAACTTTGTCTTGTCTAAAAGCTAAGAAGTTAATACCGCTAGAAGAGCAAGAGCAGATGAATTTCATCTGTTGGCTAAGAGTTCAAAAGATTAAGCATATTCATATAGCCAATGAGAGAATGTGTAGCGTAGTCTATAAGAAAAAATTAAAAGCACTTGGCACATATGCTGGATTTCCTGATTTGATGATATTTTTGCCAAATAAAATACTCTTTATTGAGATGAAACGAAGTGATAAGAGATTAAGCAGAGTTAGCAAAGAGCAAAAAGATTGGATAGATTTTTTAGATATTTGGAGTGAAAATCTCTATGGCGTAAGCACAGCCAAAGTGTGCTATGGAGCAAGTGAAGCAATAGAGTTTGTTAAAGAAAATTTATAAAGTGGCTCAAATTTACCTAGATTTGAACCACCAAAATAAAATAAAATTAGCAGATTTTAAGGATTTTGATTAAAAATGGCAGTAGATGAGAGAATAAAAAAAGAGCTTGTAGCTGACTACCTAACTGGTAGATTTTCACAAAGAGAGTTAGCTAAGAAGTATAAAGTCTCTTTAGGACTAGTTAATAATTTAACAAAAGAATTGAACACTTCAAATGCTGAACTTGTCGACGCTCAAGCTAGTTTGATTATAGCTAAAAATGAACTACCAAGCGAACAAATGAACGCTATAATAGAAGTAGCATATGATGAAGTGTATTCTAAAAATCTAATCAATAAAGCTACGCATTTAAATCTACAAAGAATTAATGAGACCTTAGAAAAAAATACAAAGATGACTAAAGTTAATTGTGGTGATGGTATTCAAAACCTTGAGCCAACCGAGCTTGAGATGATAGATTATAAAATCGCTCAAGAAGCTATAGATAAAGCAAGTTTAACTCTAGGCATAAATCAACGACACGCAAAAACTGAGATAAATGCTAATGCTACTAATGCCATTCAGATAAATAGGAGTAGCATTTGAATACGCTAAATATCGCTTATACAAAAGCTCAAGAAAAAGTATTCTTTGAAAGTAAAGCAAGATTTAAGACAATTGCTAAAGGCAGACGACTAGGCTTTACTAGGGGTTGTGCGAACTATGTTATAGAGTGTTTGCTTGATGATGATTTTAATGTGAAAAAAGCCCTTTGGGTGGATACTATAACTAGAAATATCCAAAACTATTTTGAAATTTACTTTATGCCAGTTTTAAAGCAGATTAATAGTGATTTTTATAAATGGAGTAAGCAAGATAAGAAGCTAAGCTTTTCAAATGGTAATCTCCTACATATGGTTGGGGCTGATAGACCTGAAAACATTGAAGGCTTAGGCTATGACTTAATCATTTTAAATGAAGCTGGTATTATCCTGAAAAATCCAAAATTATGGGATAACTCCATAAGCCCAATGCTAATTGATAATCCGCATTCTAGAGCTATTATCGGCGGAGTTCCAAAAGGTAAAAATAAATTCTTTGATTTAGTAAATAATTCTATTAAAAGCGTTAGCGGTTGGGAGCATTTTCAATTCTCTAGTTTTGATAATTCTTTATTAGATAAAGATGAGATAAAACGCCTTATAACTGAGCTTGGTGGCGAAAATAGTGAAGTTGTTAGACAAGAGATTTTTGGCGAATTTGTGGATGGCTCAAGTAATCTATTAATTAGCTATGATGAGCTTATAAAAGCGTTTGAAAAGAATAATGAGTTTGAGAGAGTTAATGCTGAAATTTGGGCTTTGGATGTGGCTAGATTTGGCGATGATAAGAGTGTTTTAGCTATGAAAAACGCTAATAATATCTATAAAATGAAAAGCTTTATTAAATTAAATACGCTTGAACTAGCTAATGAGATTAAGATAGCTTACTATAACGCTCAAGTTAAGCCTAGCGTAATTTTTGTTGATACGACTGGAGTTGGGGCTGGAGTTTATGACTTTTTAAGTAGTGCTAATTTGCCGGTAAGTGAAGCTATTATGAGTGCTAAGCCTTTAAGCGATGAGTATAAAAATAAAAGAGCTGAAATGTATTTTAGGTTTGCTAAAGTCCTTAAGCATTTAAATATAAGCGTAGCTGATGAGTTTAAAGAAGCATTAAAAAGACAAGTTAATATGATAGAGTATTTTTATAACGATAAAGATAAATTTCAAATCATATCAAAAGATAATATTAAAAAGCTATATAGCTCAAGTCCAGATGAGCTTGATGCTTTAGCAATGCTATTTTATGATGAAGTAGATTTTTTGCCTAAGAAGCAAAGCTGGAGTGGCTATGGCTGGTAACATTAACAACTTTGATATTTTAAAAGATTGCTTGGATTTAGAGCTAATAAGAGAGTTAGCAAAATTAAATGATGAAGCTTTTAGACTAAATTTAGCTTGTTATTTGTGCGAACTGATAGGTGGCTTAGCACCACTACCAACCAAATCTCACAAAATAATCTTAGCTAAAGAGTTATTAAAAAATGGCTTAGATAAAAAAAGAATTCTAGAGCTTACTAAGATTTCAAACTCAACTTTTAAAAGGCTAAAAAATGCTAGATAGATTTAATAAACTCATTTCTAAAGCCAAAGATGGATATAGCAAATATAGTAGTAGCTTTAAAGCATTAAATAACGCATATTTGCTAAATTATAGCGATGAAAAGAGAGAATTCTTATTTAAGCACGATAAGAGTGCTTTGTATTATCCAAAATTAAACGCAAAAGCCAAAAGAATTATGGACGCATTATCTCAGACCTATTTTGAGAGTGATAAAATGGCGTTATTAGAAAATAATATTAATTCTGATAGCACGATTTTAGAGATGTGGCAATATGCGTTTGATTACTATTGTAAAGTTATTAATCTATATGCGATTTTACAGCCTGAGTTTTTAAAAGTATCATTTTTAGGCACTTCTATAGCTAAAATCTACTGGGATAGTGATAAACCAGCAATAGAAATGTTAGATATCGATAAGGTATTTTTTGACCCAAATGCTAAAAATTACGATGATTTAAGGTATATTATTCACGAGTTTAGCCTAACTAAAGATGATATAAAAAGATATATCAAAGATAAGATTTATAAAAACGCTGATTTAGAGTTTGATGATAGCGATGAGTATAAAAGATATAAACTCTATGATATCTATGAGTTTAAAAATGGCAAGTGGATACTTAGCACAATTTTTGATGATAAAGCTATTTTAAGGCAAGAAGTAGAGCTAAAAGATGGTTTGCCTATAGTGTGTGGTTACACACTAGCTCAAGTGAAAAAATTAGGCGAGAGCGGTTTCATCGGCGTATATGGTGAGCCACCACTAGCTAGTATTTTACCACTTCAAGATGAGTTTAATAATCTAAGAAATGCTAGTATAGAAGCAACTAAACAGCATTTATATCCAAAAATGCTAATCAATAAAAACGCTCAAATAGATAGAGATGAGCTTATAAATCCAACTAGCCCTATTTATGTTAAAGATTTAGGAGCAGTAAGCGTATTGCCACAACCTAGCATACAAACAGCCATAGCAAATATTCAAGCAATTGATAACGATATGAGCGAAACAAGTGGCATAAGCCCACAGCAAAATGGAGCTACTAGCGTCCGAGCTGAAACCGCTACTATGAGTTCAATTATGGCCAATGAAGGAAGCATAAGGTTAAATGGTTATATTAGAACTTATAATGAAACATTTATCGAGCCACTATTTTATAAATTCGCTCAGCTTATTTATAAGTATGGCGACCCTATGTTTTTTGTAGGCGTTGATAGAAGCGAAGTTATGAGTTTTAAACTAAATTTAGAGTGCGGCATAGGAGCTTTAAATAAAGAAGTTCAAAAAAGAAATCTGATTGAGAGCAGTAGTCTCTTAGGCAACCACTTTCAAATGTGCTTAGCTATTAAAGATTTTCAAGGAGCAGAGCTTATAAAAAACGCTCACGAAGAGTTAATAGCTAAGATAATGCCTCTTTTTGGCGTGAAAGATTTTGATAAATATAGAAAGGAGCAAGAGGGTGATAGACTTTATCAAGTCCAACAATGAACTAAAAGAGCTAACAAATTCTTATAAAGAGTTTGAGAAAATACACCAATTTTTCTTAAATGAAGCTGGGGCTTGTTTTTTCAAGGCTTTAAATCAGTATGAGAGTGATAATTCAAGACTTAGCAGTATAGAAAAATTAAGAGTTATAAGAGATTTTCAAAATGAGTTAATCAATTTTTTAAAGGAGAATAGATGAGCGAAAACGAAGCATTAGACGCTATTTTAGAGCAGATAAACGAGCCAGTAATACCAAATGATGAAGCTAATGGGGAAGTAGCTAATCAAGAGTTGCAAAACGAGCAAAAAGAGCAGTTAGACCAAGCTGCGGCTATTACGCAAGAGCAAAACGAGATTATAAACGCTCAAAAAGAGCAGATAAACGCATTACAAAGCCAAATTGATGAGCTAAGCCAAGCATTACAAAATATAACTAACGCACCGCAAAATATGAGCTTTGATAACTATGATGAGCTAAACTCTAATGAGAACATAAGCCAAATTCAAGAGCAATTAAATGCTATGAGAGCAGAGCAAAACGAGCTAAGAGCTAGAGCTGACTTTAATATAGGCTATCAAAATTTTACTCAAAAATACCCTACGATTAAAGGCGATATGCTTTTAGCATTTGCTAAGGAGAATGGATATGAGCAGTTTTTGGGTGATTTTAAAGGTTGGGATATTTTAGCTAAGCTTATGATAAATGAAGCTAAACCAAAACAAACTCCAGACCCTATAACAACAAGCTCAAATAGCGGAGTATTTACTCCAAAAGGGATTAGAGAAGGTGCTAGCGATATAGAGATTGGGGCTGAAATTTTAAATATTAGCAAAGGTATAAGATGACAACTATCCACGACTTAAAGCTTGGTAGCAATACTTTAGAAGTGCTAGAAGCAATACTAGGCTCACTTGAAGCATTTCCAGATGAGATAGCTAAACTAGATTTAAGCAAATTTACCAAAATAGCTGGGGATATAGATAAATCTTATCAGAATATACAAAGCTTAGGAGTAAATGTAACTTCTATGAAAGAAGCAATTAGTCAAACTAAGCACTCAATAGATGAGATTAAAAGGGATTTTGATAGTAAAATAAGCACCTTTGCGGTGGATTTAGATAGAGCAAATGATATTAATAGTAGCGTAAATTCAGCTAAAAACTGGGTTGCTGATATAAAATCTGGGATAGATTTGATTAAATCTAGTGTTGATAATTCGCTTACTGAATTTAATGGTAAAAACGCTGTATTCAACTCTAAAGCTAATAAAGTGAGTTCTGACATAGAGAGCTTCAATGCGTTTGCTAGGAGTGTTAATGCTTCTTTAGAAGCTATAAAAGATGAAGTAAATGCTAGTAAAGATGAGTTTAGCTCTAAAGCGGCTTTAGAAAATATCAAGCTAGATAGCTTAAAGCGTGAAGTAACCACACTAAAAGAGCAAACATTAAGCTCTAAAAATGAGCTAGATATCACCTTAATCCAAGCTAATACACTGCGTGATGCCCTAACCTATGAAGCAAATAGAGCTAATGAAGTGCTAGGTAGGATAAATAGTAAAAACCCAGCTGATGAGATATATATTTTTAAAGGGGATATAGTCCATAGCAATGCTAAATTAGCAAGTCAGAGCCTAGCTCTAACTTTAGCAACTGGGGTTAGTATGCTATATCGATTTAAGTATGAAAAACAGGTGCCAAAACTAAGAGAACTACAGTCGCAGTATCAACGAAGCAATGAGTTAGCCGAATATAGGCTGGGTAAGCTAGATTTACTGCTAAATGAAGCGGATAGAATGGTAAGAAATAGCGAGTTTTATAGTGTTTTAGGAGTGATGGTATGAAATTACAAAGTAATAATTTTATGGGTAGTGGGAGTGTGAAATTAAATAGCCAAGCAGTAGTAAATATAAGCCTATTTAATTCAAGCGATACACCAAGCCAAGCGGTTATAAAGGTGCTTGATGAGCTAGGGGCTGAAAAGTGCGTGATATATAAAGATGAGCTATCCGCAAATCAGGGACATTCTCTTAAACTCTTTGCTAATAACGGCGAGAGTATAAGCGTAGAAGCTGATGAAGGCGTAGGCGTAAATATAGGAGTGTTAAATGAGAATTATATCGCTAAGGGGATTTTAAACACTGAGTATATACCTTGCGTAGGCGATGGGGTTAAAAGTGAGTTTAGCTTTAATGGCTTAAGGGTTAATAGCTTTAAGGAAGTTAGAATTAACTTTGATGGGCTTTATGACGCTATTTTTGGGAAAGATTTTAGATTAAATGATGACAAAAGTGGCGTGATATTCACTAAAGTTCCAGCTGATAAGCTAGAGTTTATAATCTATATAACTAAACAGGAGTAAAAGATGAGCTATGATATATCTACTGGAAAGCTAGATGGGATTAAGATAGGTCGTGGGTGTGCGGAGTTACCACCAATACTGGAAGATAAAAATAGCGTTTTTTGGGGTTATAAGGGGGAGATATTCGTGCTAAAAAATAGCGGTATTATAGGCATAGTGCTTGAAAATATCGATAAGAATAACGCTGATAGCATAGAAAACCTAAAAAATAGCAATAAGATAATGTATCTAAGCACATTTATAGGAAAGGGTGAATAATGAGTGAAGTAGTAACCACTAATACACAAGATGAGAAATTAAATGAGTTAATAGAGTATATGGGTAGTGCGGTGCCTAGTAAGCTAAATGAGCTAAACTCTAAGATTGATAGCATTAGCTCATACTGGAAAGAAGCCACTATAACAGGCAAGGAAGTCCAAGCTCAGTTGCTAAACTCCATTAAGCCACAAAGTGGCAAGGTAGTGATAAATGGGATAGAGTATGATAACTTCAAAGCCCTTCACGAAAAGCTTGATGAGAAGGTAAGCCAAGTATCTGATATACTGGATGCTAAGATAGATAGCGTGGTTAATGTAAGTAGCGACCAAGCTGTGGGTGGGGTTAAGACCTTTAGCTCTCCACCAGTTAGTGCTACTAATCCAACGCAAGGTAATCAAGTGGCTAATAAGGCGTATGTAGATAGTGTGGGTAATGCTAAGGTAGCTTTAACTAAGTATAACTCTGAAGTGTTAATACCACTTACAGCTAACCTTGTATGGAGTGTGGGGACAACTGGGAAAAGTGGAGCTAGTAAGCACTTTAATAGCATAGACTTAGCTATAAATGAAGCATTGAAATATAGACAAACTCCTAGTAAATATATAGATTTATATTTAACTAGCGATATCACAGTTCCAAGTCAGTTATACTACTATGGAGTGGATTTAAAACATTTGAGAATTCAAGGCGGTAGAAGTGCTAGTAATGCTGGATTTAAGATAATAGCTGGAGCTAATCTAAATGCTAATAGAAGTGATAGATATATATTCTATTTTGATAGAAGCCATACTCCAATATTTGTTGGTGTAACATTTAAAGGTAACTGGGTGCCAAATACTACCCCAAGACCAACTGGTATGAAAGCTGGAGCTAAAGCTGATAATGGTCTTAGAGTAAGTAATGGCTCATACTTACAAACAAGTGAATGTAGATTTGAGAATTTGAATAATGCTACCTTGATAAATTATAACTCTAAAGCTTGTTTGTATGGAAGTATATGCTCAATTGAAAACTCTAATGTAGGAGTATTTATACACGATAATACTAATGTAATAGCCCATAATAATGCTATATTAAACACCAATATAGCAGTGAAATCTCATACTCTAGCTAGAGTGCTTTTATATAAAGGGAGTATAAGTAAATGCTCATTAGGGTTAGAAGTAAGGCATGGTGGAAATATAGCTACTAATGGCACTACCTTAGCACTACAAACTGATGCAACTAATAAAAATACAAGTGATGCAAATGTGGCTTACAGTGCTGTAACTAATCACGGAATAATCTTTAAAAATTAAGGAGCAATAAATGATAATGACTAAAAATGGAGCTATATATAATGAGCTAAATAAGAGCATTATAGAGAGCATTATAAGTAGTGTTAAATCCCCTTTTTGTGTAGTTAGTAGGGAGCTAACCTATACAAATCCAGGGAGTGATGATGAGATAAGTGAGTATGTAGATGATATCTCTATTGATGAAGTAGATAAGGGAAGTATAAAGGTAGTAGAGTATTTAAATAGCATAGGGGAGTATGAGCTAATAGATAGATATAATGAGTTTCTAACTTCTATTGGATTTACTCCTAAAGGGATAGAAGTAACTAAGATAACTCTAAGACAGACTAAACTAATACTAAATAAAAAGGGACTGCTAAATAGAGTAAGTGAATTTATAGATAGTATCCCTGATGAAACTCTCAAAGCTAGTGCTAAGATAGAGTGGGAGTATGCTAATGAAGTGGATATCAATAATCCACTAATTAGTGTATTAAAACAAGGGTTAAGCCTAAGTGATGAGAATGTAAAAGATATGTTTAAAGAAGCTAGTAGGTTGTGATAAGCCGTAGGCTTTCATAAAATAAAAAAGCCAAACTGGGAAGGGGCCCT
>NZ_JANQCT010000025.1:0-14180 GCF_024723495.1 Campylobacter sp. RM19073
GGGGTGGCTAACGCCACGGATTTTATAAAACAAATTTGAAGCAAATAGGGTAACCCTGCGAAGTTAAAATTCGCCGTGCGAAGTATAAAATATGAAAATCCTACTTAATCTTAGGGTATAAAGATGCATGATATAGGCAAAATCCCACTAATGCCACTCCGCTTACTATATGTATGGATTTGGCGGTTTTGTTTTTCATAAATAGAGCTGTGGTGGCTGTAAGTAAAAGTGTGCCACTCATACCGATTTTAGCTATTTCTCTTTTGGTTTCAAGAGTGATTTTTGGCTTTTTAGTTTCGTTTATTTGGTTCATCTTTTTTCCTATTTTTGATCTTTTTATATGTTTGTAAGCAGGTTTGAAAGCTCAAAATCAAGCTTCCAGCTACCCCAATAGCTAATAAAACTGGCACCTATTTATCCTTTATTTTGATACGCCTAAGGGCGTTTAATAGCAAGGCTATTGTGGTGCCGTTGTGT
This sequence comes from Campylobacter sp. RM19073, assembly GCF_024723495.1. Lineage (NCBI taxonomy): Bacteria > Pseudomonadati > Campylobacterota > Epsilonproteobacteria > Campylobacterales > Campylobacteraceae > Campylobacter > Campylobacter sp. RM19073. Next base: position 478 of record NZ_JANQCT010000025.1, read on the forward strand.
GCGATGGCTGTTTGGATAGGGGAGAGCTTGCCAAGTGTGGCTAGGATTAGGATTAGTGAATTTACCCCCACCGTAACCTTAAAGCTATTATTTACCCTAGATAGGCAAGATATGGCAAGTTCTCTAGCATCAGCTACGGCCTCTATATCATCACGAAGTAGCACCACATCGGCACTTGCTTTGGCTATATCAGCACCTTTGTACATACTAATACCAGTATCGGCTCTGACTAATGCTGGGGCGTCATTTATCCCATCGCCTACGAAGGCGACCTTTTGACCTGATTTTTGTGCTTTTTGCATAATTTCATCTAAAATATGAGCTTTGTCTGTTGGGAGTAGCTGAGCGTAGTATCTCTCAATACCAAGCTCTTTAGCAATGCTACTAGCCTTGCTTTGGCTATCTCCTGTAAGCATTATAAACTCTTTTACGCCGCTTTTTTTGAGCCTTGCTAATGCTTTTTTGGCATTTGGTCTAATGCTATCTTTAAGTAGTATAACGCCTAGGAGCTTGCCATCAAATCCAATGTATAATGGAGTATCGCCGTTTATTAGTAGCTCTTCTATCTTGTTTTGATGATCTTTAAAGCTGATATTTTCATCATCTTCTAAGAAGTGTCTTGAGCCAATTATCACACTTTTTTTGCCTACTTCACTTTTAACTCCGTGGGCTACTATGAATGTTACTTCATCGTGATGAAAGTGATGAAAATTATCCTCTTTAGCAGCTTTTACCACCGCTTGAGCTACTGGATGGAAGTAGTGCTCTTCGATACTAGCGGCTAAATTTAATACTTGATTAGCGTCCCACTCTTTGTGAAATGAATATACCTTAAGCACTTCTAAATCGCCATTTGTGAGCGTTCCAGTCTTATCAAAGACAAAAATTTCGCTAAGCTGAAGGCTCTCTAAGCTTTTAGCACCTTTTACTATTATTCCCTCTTTAGCAGCACTTGAGATGGCTGATTTAAAGGCTACTGGCGTTGTGAGCTTTAAAGCACATGAGTAATCAGCTTGTAATACACTTGCAGCACGGATAAGCTCTCCAGTCATAGCATAGCTAAGCCCAGCTAGGCTAAGGGTAATTGGGACTAGAGAGTCTGCCATTTTAGAAGCGGTTAATTCTTGATTAGAGCGTTCGTTTAGGGTGGATTGGATATAGGATTTTACGCGATTTGTAGCAGTCTGATCGCCTACAGCTTCAGCCCAAATCTTGATCTTGCCCTCTTGGACTATTGTGCCGCTTAAAACCCTATCGCCACGACTTTTACTAGCTGGGGTGGCCTCTCCTGTCATTGAAATTTGATTGATTAGAGCCTCGCCATCTACTATATGGCCATCAATGTAGATTGTATCCCCAGCACCTACTACTACGATATTGCCGATTTGAATATCTTGGCTTGGGATTTGATTTAGCACTGGTTTGCCATTTATGATGGTTTCTACCCACGCCATACCGCCTTTTTGCTTGGATAGCTCTTTGATGAGATCATCGCTTTTATACATAGTTAGCTCTTCTATGTATTCTCCTAAAGTTAGCATAAAATTGGTTGAATTTGCCGCTTTATAATCTTTAAGATATAGCGAGATTGCCACCGCGGCTGCTTCAAGACTTCTTGAGGTTATCCCTTGGCTAATTGTCTCTTTTAATCCACTTTTTAGTAGTGGGAAAGAGGCTAAAAGGCTAAAAATCAAGCTTAAGCTAGGAGTAGTAAGAAATGGAGCAATGGCTAAAGCACTAGCAGCACGGACAACTTCAACTGAGCTTGGAATTTCACTTCTTAAGGCGATATAGCTATCTTTTTTATTTTTATTTTGGCTTTGAATTTCGTTTGAATTTAATATATTTATAATTTGATTTTGAATCTCATCTAATGAGCCACTATAGGTTATGATTATGCTTTTTATAATGCTATTTATCCGCACACTACTTACTTCGTGGATTGAATCTATAGCTACTCTAAGTAGCAGTGGATCAGCACTGCTATGGTAGCTAAATCTAGCTCTATTTTTTGTTTTGTGTAGGAGTTTAATAGGCATTTTACTCACTGGCTTCTGCTTTTGCATCTTCGTAACGCTCTTTTAACTCTTCTAAACCACACTCAAAAAGTGTAGAGAGCTTGGCAAATCCTTTGAAAATGGCTCTTTGGGCGTTTTGGTTTGTTAGTATATATGTAGCGGCTGCACCGATTAGAGCTCCTTTTAAAAAGTCTCCACTTTTAGCACTGCCAAAAACTCCATCTAAAAAGCCATTTTGATTAGATTGATTGGCCTGTGTATTTTGATTAGTTTGATTTGGTGTTGTGTTTAAATTTTGAATATATGGATTGTTATTTATCATTATTTATCCTTTTTTGTTGATTTTGTAATGTTTTACACTCTTTTGGTTTTAAGAGATTTTGAGCTGCGTAAGCAAATGCCCCACCAATTGCGATATATGCACCAGCTTGTGCTATTTTGTTTATGGTGCTTTTATTAGGATCGCCAATGGTATTTGCTGCTGCAATGGCACAAGCACCGATTATAGCACCTTCTAGCGTGGATTTTAGCGTTGTTTGTATGGCTTGGTTTTTGGTGGTTTTGCCATCTTTGAATTTAGCGTATTGATATGCTCCACTTACCATAAATGCCACGATACCACCGCTTACTGCGTGACCGCTGATAGAGCGGGGTGTGCCTGTATTTATCATATTTAACTCCTTGGATTTTCAGCGTTTTGAGTGGTTTGCTTAGCTGTTGATTTGGTCTTTCTAGGCTTTTTAACCACTTTTTCCTTAACGCTTTTTAAAGTAGGACTATTTAAGAGTTTTAATTTTTTATCTAAATTTAACCCTTTGAAAGATTTTGCTATCTCATCTCTTTTGGTAAATGCAAATGCAATTCCCGCACCAAGTGCGATTCCAGCTATGAATGGTAGTGCCATTATTTACTCCTTATCTTTATTTAGCAATTCATTTGCGATAATCACCCCAAAGGCACCCATTATCGCACCTCCTATTAATCCATAATTTAACTTACCTAAAAACCCTTCTAATTCACCTTGGCTTAGTGAGCCATCTTTTAATTTATTTACCATTACAGAGGTTTCATCTAGCAAGGCTTTGCCTTGATTTAACTGCTCTAAAATTTTACTATTTTGGAGTGAGCTTAAAGAGTTTTGTAGTGCTGGAATGTGATTATTATAACTATCAGCTTGAAGTCTGTAAAATGTATCTAGCACTTGTGGGTCGCTCTCATTTACGCTTAAGGTATTATATAGCTCTATACTAGCTTGTTCGTTTTGTAATGCGGTGGTGATGGCAATTTCTAAATTCGCTGGTGCGTTAAAGCTATATGGATTAGGTGGGACTGGTGCGTTTAGGGAATTTAGATGAAATATTAACGCATTTATATGATTTGCCTTAACCTCTAAAAGATTTGTAAATGGCTGTCCAAAGTCACTAGAAGCAAAATAGAAGCTATAGCCTTTATACTCATCATCTAAGGCTTTTAAAAGATTATCTACACTCACTTTATATCCTTTAAATTTTCATTTATTACATTTGCTATTTTTTCTAAATTTCGCCCATTTATAGCATCTTCCCACAGGCTTGGCTCAATGAGATTAGCATCATAAGAGATGGTTAGTGAGCCAATTAATTTATTAAATTTAATCTCCTTTATAGATGAGATTTTGCTTAATTTTTCCATCAGCTCTTTAGTGTCTATTTTGCTATCTTGGGCGGCGTTTTTTAGCTTTAAACTCGCACGAAGTCTAATCCTACCTTTAGAGTGGTGAATGATGCTAAAATAAGTGCTTAAAAGCTCTAAATCACTTGGCTTTACTTGTAAATTGCTTAGCGAAATTTGACCATTTTGTTCCATAAATTACCCATTGTTGATTAATGTTGAAATTATATATTAACGATTATAAATCCAAACTTAAATTTATTAATTTTGATATTGATTTTCATATGATTAAATCAATAAATTTATAATATTTTAAATAATAAAAATTGATATATTCGTGCTTTAATTCATTATATTTATATAATCATTATCATATATATTTTGATAATATAATTATATTAATGTTGTATTTATATTTTGTTTATTTATAATTTTTGTTATGATTAAACTGATTTGATGAAAATGGCTAGAACTTAGAAATTTAAAGTCTGAATTAATCCAAATTTGATATAATTAATCAAATTTTAAAGGATTTTTATGAAGATATTAAGTCTTGCTAGTAAGCTGTCTTTACAATCTCCAAAGCTTGTTGGCGAGTTTGAAAATGATGAGATTATGGTTATTAGTCCGCTTGATGATAATATAAAAGCAGAGTTTATCAAGTGTGAAATCGGTGCGATAAGCTATGTTTTGGCTCTTATCGGGCTGGAGTTTGGCTTTAGTGGGGAGTTTTGGGATGAGCTAGATGAGGGTGAGTTAAGCGGAGAGTCGAACATAGGAGAAGAGGAGTTACCGCAGATTTGCCAATTTATTAAAAATTGTGATACTTGTATAATCAGCGATGAGATTTTCGCAGTTAATGAGAGCAGTATAAAGGCGATTTTGTCGTTATTACAAGCTAAATTTGGCTTTAAAATAGTAAATTTAGATGGCGATGAGGTCGCATTAAGTGGCAAACTAACAAGGCTTAAAGAGATCCCAAACTACGATAATGCTGTGATATTTACCCACTCTTGTTGTGATGAGTTTCGTGCTGGGAGCTACTTTGGCATCGCAGCAAAGCTAAAAAATGGAGATGAAATTACCATACACTCAAGTCAAAAAGAGCTTAAAGCTAAGCTTTTAATAGACCCAAATATCAAAGGAACTATAGGATTTTTAGGCTTTGAAGGGGCAAAATATGGATTTGAGGTTTTGAAATTTAGCCGTTGATGGCTAAATTTTTATATACTCTACCACTTCAGAGGCTTTTAACCCATCTTTATGGCTTGGCACTCGCATTAATACCGCACTATTGCTAAGATTGCCTATGATGGCTGAACTTCCTATTTTTTTAGATTTTGTAGAGATTAGCAAGGTGCCATTTTCGTTGGTGATGGTAGCAGCGCTAAACTCTTCAAATGGGGATCTTTTGATATAGTCATCTTTTAAGATAGCTTTAAATTTATTCGTTGTATTAACCCCAAAAATTTGCCCTATAAACTCTTTGAAAAATAAGACGCAAGTTACTATAGCTGAATAGGCAAATCCAGGCAGAGCAAATATAAATTTATCATTGATTTTAGCCACTTTGATATGCCTACCAGGCTTGATAGCTACGCCATCGATTATGATTTTAGCCTCTCTTGCTATCTCTTTCATAAAATCAAAATCCCCAACGCTAACTCCGCCAGTTGTGATGATGAAATCAGCTGAATTTAAAGCATTAAAGAGTGCGTTTTTGATAGCTTCTTTATCATCTTTGATAATTGGCATAATGATTGGCTCACAGCCCATATCTCTAACTAAAGATGAGATTGATATGCTATTTGAGCTATATATTTGAGCTTTATGCTCTTTGTTTTGACCAATATCTAATATCTCGCTACCAGTGCTTAATATAGCCACTCTAGGAGCGACTAAGACATTTACATAGCTATGACCTAACTCGGCTAAAAGTGCTAACTCACAATATCCAAGCCTATCTCCAGCTCTTAAAATCACCTCCAAAGCCTGATAGCTCTCCCCAACAGCCCTAATAGCAAAGCCTTGTGGCACTGGCTTGATAATCTCTATATACTTCCCATCAAATTTGATATTTTCTATTGGCACGATAGTATCAGCCCCATCACAAACTAATGCACCAGTAAGGGTTTTGACGCACTCATTTTCGCCTATATTTATATTATCTTTATCGCCGGCTTTAGCTAGGTTTATTACTTTGATTTTGCTATTTTGATTGCTAAATTTAATAGCATATCCATCCATACTAGAAGTGGGGTAGGCTGGATATGGAGTTTGGGCTATAATATCACTAGCTAGTATCTTGCCAAGTGCGTTAGTTAGGGCTATACGCTCTATGGCTTTCCATTTTGGAGCGACGCTTTTTAAGATTTGGATACTCTCATCATAGCTTTTCATCTGATACTCCTAAAATGGCTATAATCTCATCACGGCTAATTATTGTAGAGTTAAATTTGATTATATTTTGATTATTTTGATAGTAGCGATCGACTACTCCATCTACATTTTCTAATTTTGATAGATCTGCATTTGGTAGGTGGATAATTTTAAAAACTCTTGGATCGCTTAAATTTAGTAGTATTATCAGCCAAATAATTAGCAAAATACCCAAAGCCACGGCCAAAGTAGCAATGCTATAACTATGTAATAAATATCCCCCAACTACACCGCCAAAAAAGCTACCTAAATAGCCAAATGAGTTAAATATTCCAAGTGCTGAGCCTCTTTGGTTGGATTTAGCAAATTTACTAGCACAACTTTGCATAATTGGCTCATGAATATTAAATCCGATAAAAAATATAACCACAGATATTATAAAAATTAGCGATGAGTTTGCCACTCCAAACCCTATAAATGAAGCGATGAAAAGCACCACGCCAATTAATAAAAGCTTTTTGCTATGCCCCTTTGCATCGCCTAAAAATCCAGCCATACCCATAGCCAAAAAGCCAAAAATCATAGAGATCAAATATACAATCCATAGATTATTACTATCATATCCTAGTGATTTTACTAAGACAATAGGGATAGCTACAAACGCACAGCTCATAACCATCTTTTGCATTAGATTGGTTAAATTCATTATGGCTAGATCTTTTTGTTTTAGTAGATTTATGAGTGGAGCTTTAGGCTCGTGATGGTGAATTTTAGGCTCTTTTGGCACTATGCTAAAGAGTAAAAATATAGAAAAAATAGTTATTATAATCGATAGATAAAATAGGCTAGAAAGTCCAAATTCACGGCTTAAAAGCGGACTAAGAACCATAGAGATAGCAAAGGCAATGCCAATCATCCCACCCATCATAGCCATGGCTTTAGAGCGTTTATCTTCGCTTATTAGATCGCTTATCATCGCAGTCGCTACAGCACCCACAGCCCCACAACCTTGTAGCAATCTACCAAGAAGCATTACATATATATCAGTTGCCAAAGCGCAGATTAGTGAGCCAATTATGAATATTATCAATCCTATAAATATCATAAATTTACGCCCAAATCTATCACTTAAGCTACCAAAAGGGAGTTGAAAAATCATCTGAGTAATAGCATAAGCACCGATAGTAAGCCCAGCTAAAAACTCATTAGCCCCATCAAGCTCAAGAGCATAAAGGCTAAGAACAGGCAAGATAATAAAAAGACCAAAAAACCTAGAAGCTGCGATAAATCCAAGCGGTAAAACCGATCTTAACATCAAGAATCCTTAAATTTAAAAAAGAGCGATTTTATCATAATTAATATTAAACTCTTTTAAATTTGGCTTTTTAAAACTTTACGTCAAATTTACATTTTTTACATTCTAACTTTACAACTATTATTTATAATTTCGCAACTTAAAATTAAAGGAGTTAAAATGTTTAAAAAATATCTTGTCGCACTCTTTGTGCTATTTGGCTTTAATAGCTTTTTATTAGCTGAGAATATCTATCCAATATCTCGTGAAATGGGCTCTGGGACAAGGGGAGCATTTGTAGATATATTTGATGTTAAAAAGCAAGTTGGCAATAAAAAAATTGACGCTACTTCTAAAAAAGCTGAAGTAACTAACTCAACTGGAGTTATGATAACCACAGTTGCAAACTCAAAAAACGCAATTGGCTATATCTCGCTTGGCTCTTTAAATGATTCTATAAAAGCTGTAAAAATAGATGGAGTTGCTCCAAGTGTAGAAAATATCAATAATAAATCTTACTCGATTTTTCGCCCATTTAATCTAGCTATAAGTAGCGATAATATCTTAGTAAATGACTTTTTAGCTTATATAGGCTCAAATCAAGCTAGAAGTATAATCCAAAAAGCGGGTTATATCGCTTTGTATGATAATGAATTTAGCTCATTAAAGCCTAGTGGCAAGGTTGTAGTTGCTGGGTCTAGCTCTATTACGCCATTAATGGAAAAATTAAAAGAGAGCTATAAATTAGTAAATCCAAACGCAACTATAGAAATTCAGCAAAGCGATTCTACAACAGGTATTAACTCTGCTATAGAGAAAATAGCTGATATTGCGATGGTATCAAGGGAATTTAAAGATAGTGAGCTAAAAAGTGGCTTAAAAACTCAAATTTTAGCACTAGATGGACTAGCTATAATAGTAAATAAATCAAACCCAATTGAGTCTCTAAGCAAATATAGTGTCAAAAAGATTTTCACAGGAGAGATTACAGATTGGGATAGAGTAAAGTAGTATGATAAAAGAGAGAATTTTTCAAGGGCTTTTTGCCCTTAGTGCTGGATTTTCTATCTTTGCTGTTGGTGCGATAGCTATATTTTTGTTTTTTAACGCTTTTGCAACTATATCACAAATAGGCTTTTTGGAGTTTATTTTTGGTATGGATTGGTATCCTGATGAAGAGATTTTTGGTATATTTCCTATGATTATTGGAAGTATCTATGTAACGGCTTTAGCCATAGCTTTAGGAGTGCCAATTGGAGTTTTAAGTGCTGTGTATTTAGCATATTTTTGCCCTAAGAGATTAAAGGGGATTATTATGCCAGCTATTGAGCTTTTAGGGGCGATTCCATCTGTTGTTTATGGATTTTTTGGGTTAGTAATAGTCGTGCCTTTAGTGGCTAATATCTTTGGCGGTGTATCTGGAAAGAGTATTTTAGCAGCTTCTTTAATCTTAGCAATTATGGTCTTACCAACAATCATCTTAGTATCAAAAGCAGCTATTGAGGCCTTGCCTAAGAGCTATTATGAGGGTGCTTTAGCCCTTGGAGCAACTCCTGAGAGAGCTGTATTTTTCGCTATAGTCCCAGCAGCTAAAAGCGGTATTTTGGCCTCTGTGATTTTAGGCGTTGGTAGAGCTATTGGCGAGGCGATGGCTGTTATCATGGTAGCAGGAAACCAGGTTCAAATCCCACACTCACTAAGTGATGGAGTAAGAACTCTAACTACAAATATCGTGCTTGAGATGGGTTATGCAGCAGATCTGCATAAAGATGTATTGATAGCTAATGCGGTTGTGCTTTTTGTCTTTATTTTGATTATAAATATTAGTTTTAGCGCTTTAAAAAGGGGTAAAAAGTGAGTAGGGATTATCTATCTATATTTTTATCATTTTTACTTAAATTTTCTATTTTTAGCGTGTTGTTTGTATTTTTTGGGATTACGCTTTTTATCTTTATCAAAGGTATTATCTATATCTCGCCAAGCCTCTTTGAGTGGGAGTATAATAGCACAAATGTCTCTTTAATGCCAGCACTTATAAATACTATAAATATGGTTATTTGCTCTTTGGCTATTGCTATGCCACTTGGGATTTTTGGGGCGATTTATCTAAATGAATATAGCAAAAAAGATAGCAAAATTTTAAATCTCATTAGGGTTACTTCTGATACTTTGGTGGGAATTCCAAGTATTGTGTATGGGTTGTTTGGTTATCTTGCTTTTGTTATATATTTTGGATTTAAAACTAGTTTTATAGCTGGGGTTTTAACGCTTAGTATTATGATTTTACCGCTTATTTTAAGAAGTAGCGAGGAAGCCTTAAAATCTGTCCCAATAGGATATAAAGAGGCCTCTTTAGCTCTTGGAGCAAGCAAACTTCGCACTATATTTGCCATCATTTTACCTAGTGGTGCAGCTGGGATTTTGGCTGGAGTTATCTTAAGCATTGGTAGGATAGTTGGAGAGAGTGCGGCCTTGCTTTATACCTCTGGAAGTGTAGCTCAAATCGCTGGAGCGATGGACTCAGGGAGAACTTTAAGTGTGCATATGTATGCGATCTCTAGCGAGGGACTACATATAAATGAAGCTTATAGCACGGCGATGGTGCTTATTGTTATTGTATTTTTTATGAATTTTATCTCAAATTTCATAGCCAAAAAGATTTTAAAGGATAGATGATGAAGAGGTGCTTTGATATAAAAAAATTAAATTTACACTATGGGACATTTCACGCATTAAAAAATATAAATATGGAGATTACCAAAGGCGAAGTTACGGCATTTATAGGGCCAAGTGGGTGCGGTAAATCCACATTTATCAAAACTCTAAATCGTATGAATGATTTAGTAGATGGATGTAAGATTGATGGGGAAATATTGTTTCACGATAGGGATATTTATAGCAAGGATTATGATATAAATTTGCTTAGAAAGCGAGTAGGTATGGTATTTCAAAAGCCAAATCCATTTGCTATGAGTATATATGATAATATCACTTTTGGCCCTAAAACTCACGGGATAAAAGATAAAGATACTTTAGATAGCATAGTAGAAAAGAGCTTAAAAGATGCTGCTTTATGGGATGATTTAAAAGATCGATTACACAGCTTAGCCCTTGGGCTTAGTGGCGGACAACAGCAAAGATTATGTATAGCAAGAACCCTAGCAGTAGATCCAGAAGTTATCTTGATGGATGAGCCTACAAGCGCGCTTGATCCTATATCTACAGCTAAGATTGAAGAGCTAATATTAAAACTTAAAAAAGATTATACAATTATAATTGTTACTCACAATATACAACAAGCCCATAGAATTTCGGATAAAACGGCATTTTTTTTGATGGGTGAGGTGATAGAGCATGATGATACTAAAAAGATATTTAATAAGCCAAAAAACAAAAAAACACAAGATTATGTGATGGGTAAATTTGGGTAAGTTTGCTATAATTTGCCAAATTTAAAGGAATTTAAGTGATATATGTGCTAGAAGATGAAAAAGCGATTTTAGATCTGATTTGCTACGCTTTAAAATCTCAAAATATCCCAGTAAAAGGCTTTAGCGAGGCTAAGGATTTTTATAAGGCATTAAGGGATGAAATCCCTCAAATTTTAGTCCTTGATGTAATGCTCCCAGATGCTGATGGATTTGAAATTTTAAAAGATATAAAAAGCAGTGTTAAATATAAAGATATTTGCGTTTTGATGCTTACAGCACTTGATAGTGAGATAAATAAGGTAAAAGGGCTTGATTTAGGTGCTGATGATTATATCGCAAAGCCCTTTGGGGTGATGGAGTTTTTGGCTCGTATTAGAGTGATTTTTAGACGCAAAGCTATAAAAGAGCAAAATAGCGATATAAGCTTTGATGGATTAGAGTTTTCATATAAAAATCATATTGTTAAGATTGATGGTAAGCCCTTAGAGCTAACATTAAAGGAATTTGAATTGCTTGGATTTTTATTACAAAATCCAAATCAAGTCTTTAGCCGTGATATGCTTTTAGAGATGATTTGGGGATATAGCTATGATAAAGAGAGCAGAACAATCGATATGCATATTAAAACTCTAAGAAAAAAGCTTGGCAATATGGCTGATATTATTAGGACAATTCACGGAGTTGGCTATAAGCTAATAAGAGATTAAGCATGCAAAAAAGAGTATTTTATTTCATTATTTTTTCTATGCTAGGCTTAGCTATATTTATAAATTTATTTTTGATATTTTCTATAGAATCTGTGCTTAAAGATGAGCTTTTTAGCAGACTTAAAAGCTATGCAAGTGGGATCAAAGATGAGGTAATTTCATCAATCCAAAATAGCTATTATGTAAATTTAAAATACCAAGATTATCGCATTAGCTTAATTGATGAAAAAGGTAGAGTAATCTATGATAATTTAAGCGAGAATTTACCAATCCACAGCGACCGCATAGAGATCAAAAACGCAATGAAAAATGGAGAATCTAAAAGCATTCGCTACTCAAATACCCTATTAAAACGCCATCTATATTACGCAGTAAAAATCCCCACTAATAAGGGCGAGTTTATCCTAAGGATCGCTAAAGAGCAAGAGTATTTATATGCTATTTTTATGAGCTTTATCCCTTATATTTTAGGAGAGATTATAGCGGTTTTGATATTCTCATTTTTACTAGCTAAATACCTTACGCATATAATTTTACGCCCAATTTACAATATAGATTTAAAAAATTTAGATGAGGATTTGCCATATCCAGAGCTTAAAATTTTAATTGAAACTCTCAAAAAGCAAAACAAAATCATCAAAAGCCAATTTAAAAATTTAAAGCAAAAAAGACAAGAGCTACAATCCTTAACTAAAGGAATGAAAGATGGACTTATCATCATCAATAGATCTGGAGAGATCCTAAGCATAAATCCAAGCGCTCAAAAATATTTTGTAAATTTAGCCAAACACACTAGTATATCTGAAATTCAAAATGACCTATTTTTAAAGCTTTTATTACATAATCTAAGGGATTTTAAAGATGGCAAAATAACTAGCGAGATAAGAGAGCAAATCGTATTTATGCAAGAGACTTTGGTGGAGTGTGAGGTGGTATTATCCCCTATTTTTTCGCAAAAAGGCAAATTCAAAGGGCTAATTATAGTTATATGCGATATTACGGAATTTAAAAGAAATCAAAATTTAAGTAAAGAATTTAGTGCCAATGTAACACACGAGCTAAAAACTCCACTAACTTCTATAATGGGAAATGCTGAGATGATTAAAAATAATCTTGTAAAAAGCGATGATTTGCCCCATTTCATCGATACTATTTATGATGAATCAAAGCGACTTCTAGGGTTAATTGAAGATATTTTAAAGCTATCATTTTTAGATGAATCCAGCACTAAAAATATCCCATTTGCTAAAATTGAGCTGAAAAATATGGTATTAAAAATCTATTCTAACCTAAAAAATATAGCTAAAAAATATGATATAGAGTTTGAATTTGAGCTTGAAGAGGGCTATATACACGGCTCAAAAGAGCTTTTAGAATACGCTATTTATAACCTTTGTGATAATGCTATTAAATACAACAATCCAGGCGGCTATGTCAAAATCAAGATAAGAAATTTGCAAGATTGCGTAGAGCTTAGCATTAAAGATAGTGGCATAGGAATTGATAAAGCTGATCAAGACCATATATTTGAGAGATTTTATTGTGCTGATAAAAGCTATAGTAAAAAAGTTGGTGGCACTGGACTTGGGCTATCTATAGTCAAATCCATTCTAGCCATTCATCACGCTAAATTAAAGCTAAATAGCCAAAAAGATATTGGTAGCGAATTTATCATCACATTTGACAAGATATAGATGAATTTACCGCCAAAATAAGAGCTATTTATTATTAAGATTTTGTAAAAACTCAAGTAATATTTATTTAAATTTGTTTCTACTTCGCTAGAGCTAAACCCAGCTTTGCGACCAAAGTTTTCTTTTCTTTACTTTAAGGGACAAGGGAAACTATTTTTAACTTCGCAGGTCAGCAAAGCCGACCTTTGCGATGAAGGGCTACGCCCTTTCAAAACCCCTAAAGTCCCCGCAAGCGGGGTACCCCATTTATGGGGACTTTAGTGTTTGGTTCTTTAGCACGGATTTATTCGTGCGTTAAAAGAACATAGAGATAGTTTCCCCTATCCCTTAAGATCCCAACCCCTTCCCAGTTTGGCATTTTTATTTTATAAAATTTTCGCCGTAAAACAACCTAAATGGTTATTTTACGGCGAAAATTTGGAGTATAACCCTTAACCCACCCAAACTCCCCACAAGTGGGTTACCCTATTTGGTTCAAATTTGTTTTATCAAAACCGTGGCGTAAGCCACCCATTGAAAGGCTTTTACAA
>NZ_JANQCT010000026.1:0-14118 GCF_024723495.1 Campylobacter sp. RM19073
GCGACCAAAGTTTGGCACTTTGGAAACGCACTGAAGCCCCACTTCGTGGGGTTCCCCTTATTTGCTTCAAATTCGTTTTAAAAATCCGTGGCGTAAGCCACTCATTGAAAGGCTTTTACAAAATTTTCGCAACAAAAAACTCGAAGGAGTTTTTGGCGAAAATTTTGATTAAAAAGTAGTAGCAAGATTTTAAAAGTTTTAATCGCTTCTAGCAATTGCCAAAATACAAATTGTATTATCCTAGAAATTATTAGGATTTAATCACGCATTTTGCCACTTTTGCCACTCATCGCTCTCGTCAATTTCATTGCCGATCATCTCATATCTATTATAATAATATTTCACAAAATTCGCAACTTCGGCATCATTTGGCAGGTAAATTTCTCCATCAAAATATGCGAATTTAGCCAAAAATTCACTAGCATCTATCTTTTTGGTATAGTAACTCGCTAAATCGATATAATTTTCCAAAGTTAAGCTTTTGAATTTCTCATAACTTTGCTGATTAAAGCTTAAATTTAATCTCTTTCCATCAAATCCAAGCACCCCAGTCCTAAATAACAGCGTCAAATGTATCAAACCCTCACAATAATATGCCCTAGTCTCAACCACCTTTTGCCACGCTATTAACCCTACACTTCGCTTAATAAGCTCAGCAAAAACAGGCAAAATGAGCTCATTTTTTTCATGTAAAAAGAAATTAACTAGCCCACCCGTTGTAGCCTTATACTCTTCTATAAATTTAAATTCCCCACCAATATTCATCAAATTTTCGCTATCACTATCCATAAATAATATATGCCCAAACTCATGCCCGATTGTGGAAATTTCATAAACTTGCTTCCAAATTTTCTCATTATTAAACAAAATTTCACGACCATAATCTAAAAATTCTTTATCAAAAATCTCACTTGCTAACTTCATAAAAGGCTTAGCCTTAGAGCTTTGATAGACAAAATCCACAAAAGCAAAAATCTTCTTACCACACTCGCCACTTACTATCTCATCATTTGGAACCACTTGAGCCGAAAAAAGCCCATTAAATTCCGCTCCATAATAGAGCATAGGAGCGCATATATAAAGCTGAGTTTTATCGATATTAGAATGGACTAAACTAGCCATATTTGAGTTTTTAGGCTCTATTTGAGAGTAAATTTGATCAAAGCTATCTTTTATATTGTTTTTCAATTTATTCTCATCAATATCGCTTTGAGAGCTTAATCTTATATCCCACTCCAAGGCTACAGCGTGCGTGTAAGCATCTTCATAATACTCTAGCGGATGACCGATCTGTATAGCTGAGCGAGTTTGCATCCAGGCTCTTTCTGCGTCTTGCCATTTTGATATGACTTTATCATTATCTCTCTCATTAAACGCAGATTTTAAGGCTTCAAGGTAGATTATATATGCCTTATCTTGATTAGATTTTGCTAAAGGCTTTAATGAATTTATAGTGTTTTCAAATTCACTCACAACCGCCTCGCACTCACTAGCAAAGGCTGTGATATATGGTACCATTTTATACTTGCTACCATCTTTTACGACCGCTCCATAAACCCTATCGCATTTTAATCCATCGCTACTAAGCTGATACAAAGCATTATCACCTATAAATTTCATAGCTTGAGCGATGGTTGGAAACTTAAGCCCAAACTCCTCATTTATACCATCTATTATATGACTTTGCCATACTTTTTGCATATTTGTAATGGCTATACCAATTCTATGCACACCCCACAAAAGCTCCATCTCAAATTCGCTTAAAAGCTCATCTTGGCTTATAAGATTTAGCATTTTTGTAAATCTATCTATATAAAATTTACTCACATAATCATATAAATTTGAGTTAATTTCCTTGATTTTTTCTTTGCTTAAATTTAACTTTTTTAGCTCATTTTCGACAGATGAAGCTCTAAGAGAGACTATTCTATCTGTTATGGCTGTTTTGGCTTGGCTATTATTTGGTAAATTTGCTATATTTAAGCCTTGTAAGATTATAGGATTATCCATATCTTTATAGAGCTGATTTAGCTCATTTTTAAAGGATTTTGATAACTCATTTAACTTTTGGTATTTCATATTTTGCCTTATATTTTATTTTAAAATGAAAATTATATCTATTTTAAAAAAACAAAATATCTACAAAGCAAAAATCCACTAATAGTATATATCATACCAGCTACGCATTGAGCTAGATAGATATCTATACCATATACCCTATAACTCATATATAAAAATAGCAAATTTAAACAATACGCAAATCCCATAGATATGGCAAATTTAATCGCTTTAAGTGGCGAATTTTTGGTTTTGAAAGTAAATTTGCTATTTAAAATGTATGATAAGCAAACCCCAATCACATAACCCAAAAAATTTGCCATCTCAGCAATAAAGCCAAAATATGTTAAGGCAAGGACGCTCCCAAGCCCAACAAAAGTATTTACCACTCCAACTAAACCATAAATGATAATATCTCTCATTTTATAGATATACTTTGTATATTATGATGATTAGCTACTGCTTGATTTATCCAGTGGTTTAAATCCTCTTGCAAATTGCCAAAATCTATAAATTTTTTCGATTTATAAATTAATTTTTTATGTATTATAAAATCGCTTTTGCCAGCTATTTTTTGAGCGATAATCTCTTGATTTATCGCCTTTTGGCTCAAATATGTCTTATAGCTATGATAGCTAACAAATATTACGCTACAAATAAATAAAGAAAAGCTTATAAGGCTAATTATTTTGCTATATTCGTTATACAACTCTTTAAATATTAAAATGATAATAGCCATCAAAACAATATCTCTTACTACGCTAGTTCGTTTTGGCACACCTTCTATAAGCCCAAACAGCACAACTCCCATAAAGATCCAAAGCAAAAATAGAGCGATAAAAATATAGTAAAATTTATCTTTTATAGCTAAATTTCTCATCATCAATAACAAAATAGCAAAGACCAAAGCAGCACAAATATGCTTTGCAAAAATAGCCGCAACGCCAGTTAATAAAATAGCTATAATCCAGCGATATGATTTAAATTTAATCTGATTTTTAAATATATAAAATATAGAAAAAGAGATAAGAAAAATCACAAATATATCAGAATAATTATGATCTAATGCTTGATTTATAGTAATAATTTTATCTAAAAATGATAGGTCAAAAAACTCACCCAAACTCATAAAATTCGCAATCTCTGCTCGTTTATTGCTCCCTGGTGATAAAAATAGAGTTATCCAGCCAACCACAAAACCAAAAAATCCCCAAATTTGCCAAAATGGCAAAGATGTTTTATGATATTTTGCGTAAATAAAGCTAATAGTAGTTGCAAAAATAATCATAACTCCTATAAATTCACTCGCCATACCAGCTAAAAATGCTAAAAATCCAAAACCCAACCAAATAAAATTTACAAATACGCTATGACTACTCTTTTGAGTATGATTATAAATTTGATCCCAAAATAATCGATAAGGGAGGCAAAATATAAAAATCAAAGTAACTCCCCATAGGTAATTTGCACTTCCAGCACCCCATAAAAATATCGAGCCAAAATATCCAAAAAGCCCTAAAATTGCAAACCACAAAGCAAGTAAAACTATATCTGCTTTATCTCTTATAACCCTTCCAAAACACAGCAAAAATCCCAAAAATAAAAAAGCCGTCCCAATAATCGCATTAATAATATCAAAAATAGGACTAAAGGCAAATTTCGCAAAATACCCAGAAAATAATATTTCTCCAATTCTGCCATTCCATTCAAAATAAGTTGACAAAAAATTGCCATTTAAAGCACTTTGATATAGCGTATAATCATCAGCTTGTGCTGGATAGAGCAAATTTAAGAAAAGCAAAATAGCAAACAAAACGCCAAAAATGGATAAATTTAAATATTTAATTTTTAAATTCATTTCTATCCTTTAAAATATAGTTTGGGCGATTTTTCACCTGCTCATAAATCCTAGCTATATACTCTCCAATTATCCCCAAAACAATCAAAATAATACCGCTAAAAAATATAATCACACACATCAAAGATGGATAACCTCTAACGGCATTTCCATATATCAAAGTATCAAAAATCAAAATAATCATATAGATAAAAGCACCAAAACAGCCCCAAACCCTAAAATAAAAGCTAGTCTAAGTGGCATTGTAGAAAAGCTAATCAACCCTTCAATCCCATATTTAAAAAGCTTCCAAAAGCTCCATCCACTACTTCCAGCATTTCTGGGGATATACTCATATTCTAAATAAATTTTAGAAAATCCAACCCACTCAAAAATCGCCTTAGAAAACCGGTGATATTCGCTAAGTTGTAATATCGCATCTACTACTTCTTTACTCATCAAGCGAAAATCCCTAACCCCACTTTTAAGAGAAATTTCGCTCATAAAACGGCTGATTTTATAAAAACATATCGCTAAAAATAGCCCTAAGCTTACTCTCGCCTTTTCTATCTATCCGTCTGACACATATCATATCTATATTTTGTGTTATAAAATTTTGATACATTTTAGGGATTAGCTCCACTGGATTTTATAAGTCTGTATCAATCAAAATAGTAGCCTTAGCACTGCTATTTTGAAGTCCAGCTAAAATAGCAGCCTCTTTGCCAAAATTTCTTGAAAAATTTAAAATTTTAATTCTATTATCTTTTAAAGCTAAATTTCTTAAAATTTTTAAAGTATTATCAGTGCTACCATCATTGATAAATATAAATTCGCAACTAATTTGTTTGGAATTTTGCTTATTAATAATAGCAATTTGATTTAAAATTTGCAAGTAAAAATCATCTAAATTTAAACTCTCATTGTAGAAAGGCACTACAAAAGATAGATCTAGTAATACCCCACCCCAAGCAATTATTTTTCACTATTTTCTCCTAAATTTCAAATTCTCATTTAATCTAAATTTAAAAATCAAAAAGCTCTGATAAAAAGCTCTCTTTTTTCTTCTTGCGATAGCTGCTATGATAGCCATCATCATAGTATATTCTCTCATCTTTGCGTGGTTCATACTCTTTTTTACCGCTAAAATACTCATTTTGCCTAGAATTTGGCATTGATCTTTCAATAATCTTATCAAGCTCTCCACGATCTAGCCACACGCCACGGCATTTTGGACAATAATCAATCTCCACTCCACTTCTTTCACTCATCACTAAATCCACATTTTTACATACCGGGCATACCATTATTTATCCTTTTGATTAAATTTAAGTAATTAACCAAAAATATTAATAGCAAATTTCAAAAAGTTACACAAAAAGCAAAAAAATCAACTTAATAAAAAAAATTTATAAAAAAAAGTGTATAAAAAGAAAAAATTTGATAAACTTAGCATATTTGGCTCAAGGGAGAAGATGATAGAGAAATTTTCAAAAATTGGCTTTGTTTTAGCGATGGCTGGAAGTGCCGTTGGGCTAGGAAATGCGTGGAAATTCCCCACAATGGTAGGAAATAATGGCGGTTCGGCATTTATCTTGCTATACATTATCCTTACTCTTGGAGTGGCTGTCGTGGTCTTTTTGGCTGAGCTTGCTATTGGTAGATTAGGTGGTACTGATATTGTAAATTCGCTCACAAAGCTAGCACCTAAGCATAAACGAGCTTGGGGATTTGCTGGATTTTTTATGCTAACTGCGATTTTAATAGCGTCATTTTATATGATTGTTATCGGATGGATTTTAAGATACATATTTTTATCTTTTGATACTCTACCACAAAGCACTCAAGAGGCCGCTAATGCCTTTGGCGCACTTATTAAAAACGATTTTTTAAATGTATTTGTATGCTTTAGTATTGTGTTTTTAATCGTATTTTATGTGGTTTCTAAAGGGATTAAAAGTGGCATTGAAAAGCTAAATATATGGATGATGCCATCACTTTTTATACTTCTTGTGGGACTTTTGCTCTATGCGATCTTTGCTAGTGGCAACTTTACTAAGGCTTTAAATTTTATTTTTATTCCAGATTTTAGTAAGCTTTTAAATCCTCAGTTAATATTACAAGCCTTAGGATTAGCATTTTTCTCCATGTCAATGGGCGTTGGGACGGTGGCTACATATGCAGCTAGTTTGCCAGATGGGGCAAATTTGATTAAATCCACTCTCTCAATTATCTTTATTAATATCTTAATTGGCATTATGATGGGGCTTGTAGTATTCTCATTTATCCCTATTATTGATGGTCAGCCAGCTAGCGATGGACCTGGATTAATCTTTATATCACTTGCATCTTTATTTGCTCAAATGGGAATTATAGGAAATATACTTGCAATTGCCTTTTTTGCCTCGCTACTTTTTGCAGGTATTACCTCAGCTGTATCTATGATAGAGCCATTTACTCTATATTTGATACATAAATTTAATATCAGTAGAAACAACGCTATAGCTATAATTGGTATATTTGTATATCTTTTAGGTATATTTTGTATTTTATCATATTACGAAGTTACAAGTAACTATTTTAGCATTCCAGCATTAGCTATAAATAATGAAAAGCCAGTAGCATTTTTTGATATATTAGACTTACTAACTTCAAATATTTTAATGCCACTTGGTGCTTTGACATTTAGTATTTTTGTTGGTTACATTCTTAAAAAGGAAGGATTATTTACTCTATTTTCAGGATTTATGTCTAGACAATGGTTTGAGATTTGGTATTTTACACTCCGCTATGTTGCTCCGCTTGTGATTTTGCTAATTGGAGCTTATCAAATTATAAGTAAAATTTAAAAAAGGAAAGATATGGCAAAAAAATTTATTGATGTTATGGATACTACTTTTAGAGATGGTTTTCAGTCTGTATTTGGTGCAAGAGTCTTGATGGATGACTTTTTACCAGCAGTAAGTGCTGCTAAAGAAGCTGGTATAAATCACTTTGAATTTGGCGGTGGAGCTAGATTTCAAAGCTTATATTTTTATCTAAACGAAGATGCCTTTACAATGATGGATAAATTTAGAGAAGTCGCTGGAAAAGACGCTAATCTACAAACTCTATCTCGTGGCGTAAATACCGTAACACTAGATACTGGAAGTCGTGAGCTAGTAGATCTTCACGCAAAACTCTTTGCCAAGCATGGGACAACCACAATTCGCAACTTTGATGCCCTAAATGATGTTAAGAATTTAGAATATAGCGCTCAAAGAATCAAACATCACGGACTAAAGCACGAAGTTGTAGTAACAATGATGGATCTACCGCCAAACTGCGTTGGTGCTCATGATGCTAAGTTTTACGAAAAATGCTTAAGAAAAATTTTAGATAGCGGAATTGAATTTGATAGCGTCTGCTTTAAAGATGCAAGCGGGACAAGTAGCCCTGAAAAGGTATATCAAACTATCAAAATGGCTAGAAATCTACTAGGCGATGATATCCATCTTAGACTTCATACTCACGAAACTGCTGGGGTAAGTATCGCTTGTTATTTAGCTGCACTTGAAGCTGGTGCTGATGGTATAGATTTAGCCGCTTCTCCAGTAAGCGGTGGAACAAGTCAGCCTGATATTCTTACAATGCTTCACGCTGTAAAAGGTAAAAACTACGATCTAGGCGGATTGGAAGTTGATAAAATTTTAAAATATGAAGAAGTCTTACATGAGTGTTTAAAAGATTATTTTATGCCACCTGAAGCTACTCAAGTTAGCCCATTAATACCATTTTCTCCTATGCCTGGCGGTGCACTTACAGCTAATACTCAAATGATGAGAGATAACAATATCTTAGATAAATTCCCAGCTGTGATAAAAGCTATGAGAGAGGTTGTAGAAAAAGGCGGATATGGCACGAGCGTAACCCCTGTTAGCCAATTTTACTTCCAACAAGCATTTAATAATGTAATATTTGGCCCTTGGAAAAAGATAGCAGAAGGCTATGGTAAGATGGTTTTAGGCTATTTTGGTAAAACCCCAGTTACTCCAGATAGCCACATTGTAGAACTTGCTGCTAAACAATTAAATTTAGAGCCTACCACCGCTACAGCAATTGATATTGCCGATAAAGATGAGACAAAATCTATAGCCTATACAAAATCACTATTAGAAAAAGAGGGCTTAGAGGCAACAGAAGAAAATATCTTTATAGCCGCTGCATGTAAGGAAAAAGGCATAGCCTACCTAAAAGGCGAAGGTAAAGTAATGGTACGCAAAAATAGCGATATGCCAAAAGCTACTACAAAATCTAGCTCAAATCAATTTAGCGTAACGGTAAATGGTAATAACTACAATGTAGAAGTTGCAGATGGATTTAATAATTTTAGTATCAAATCCATAACTCCAGCTAAGCCTAGCGAACATAAAGAGAGCAAATCTGAGCCAAAAATAGTAAGCTCAACAGGTGCTTCAAATGAGATTATAGCTACTATGTCAGCTGGTGTGTTTAAAATTCTAGTAAATACAGGAGATAGCGTCCAATCAGGTCAAACTGTAGTAATCCTAGAAGCGATGAAAATGGAAATTCCTATCAAGGCTGAATGCGATGGCGAAATAGAAGAAATACTCATATCTCAAGGTCAAACCGTAGAAGATGGCCAACTCCTAATCAAACTAAAATAGTATTAAAGCTGCCAAAGCTGGCGGCTTTTATTAAATTATAAAATTTATTATCAAAAATTCTAAAATAAAACCAAAAATTAAGCTAAAAAATAATAAAATAAATCAAATTTTAATTTTGTAAAAAAGGTAAAAATATGATAAAGGATTTAGATAAGCTAGGGTTAAATAATATCAAAGAGATCTATCATAATCTAAGCTATGATGAGCTTTTTGCTCATGAAAAAGCTAACAATGAAGGCTATATCACAGACAACGGAACCTTTAGCGTAGATACTGGAATTTTCACAGGTCGCAGTCCTAAAGATAAATATTTTGTTAATCAAGACCCAAGCAATAAATATCTAGCATGGGGAAAAGTCAATCAACCTATGACAAAAGAGACATTTGATAAACTCCTTGCCAAAGCAAAATCCCAACTAAGCGGTAAAAATATCTATATCCAAGATGCCTACTGTGGCTCTAGCTTAGCAAGTCGCAAAAGTGTAAGATTTGTAACTGAAGTAGCGTGGCAAGCACACTTTGTCAAAAATATGTTTATCCGCCCTAGCGAATCTGAACTAGCTAACTTTACCCCTGATTTTGTAGTATATAATGCTTGTAAATGCGTTAATGATGAGTATAAAAAAGATGGATTGAACTCAGAAGTTTTTGTAATCTTTAACATAGAAGAAAATATCGCTGTAATAGGCGGCACTTGGTATGGTGGCGAGATGAAAAAGGGGATATTTTCTATGATGAATTATTGGCTACCACTAGAAAATAAGCTATCTATGCACTGCTCTGCAAATGTCGGCAAAGATGGTGATACGGCTCTATTTTTTGGCTTAAGTGGCACTGGTAAAACTACACTTTCAACAGACCCAAATAGAGCATTAATAGGCGATGACGAGCATGGCTGGGATGATGAGGGCGTGTTTAACTTTGAAGGTGGTTGCTATGCAAAATGTATAAATTTAGACCCAAAAAATGAACCTGAAATTTACGCTGCTATTAAGCGTGATGCTCTACTAGAAAATGTCTGCATAGATAAAAATGGGGTAGTAGATTATAGCGATGATTCAAAAACTGAAAATACCCGTGTAAGTTATCCAATCGAGCATATTCCAAATCACGAACCAACCCTAAAAGCTGGCCATCCAAAAAATATAATCTTCCTTACAGCCGATGCTTTTGGCATACTACCTCCAGTTTCAAAACTCACAAAAGAGCAAGCAATGTATTATTTCTTAAGTGGATATACAGCTAAGGTAGCTGGTACTGAGCGTGGTATCACAGAGCCACAAGCGACCTTTTCAGCGTGTTTTGGAGAGCCATTTATGCCACTTCACCCTACCGTTTATGCAAGACTTCTTGGTGAAAAGATAGATAAACACAATGTAAATGTATATCTAGTAAATACCGGCTGGAGCGGTGGTGCGTATGGCGTTGGTAAAAGAATGAGCATTAAGGCTACTAGAGCTTGTATAAACGCTATTTTAGATGGTAGTATCGAGCAATGCGAGTTTGAAAATTTCGATAAATTCAATCTTGCGATCCCAAAATCCCTTGATGGAGTGGAAACAAATCTATTAAACCCTATTAATACTTGGTCTAATAAAGATGAATATATCGTAAGCAGAGATAATCTAGCTAATATGTTTATCAACAATTTTAAACGCTATGAAGATGTCGCAGAGGGTGTGCAATTTTCTAAAGCTGGTCCAGCAATCTAATCTTTCGCCTTTGTAATGGGCGAATTCTACCACTATCTCAATACTTTATTAAGGATTTTTTATGCAAAAAATGTGGCAAGGTAGATTTAACGAAGCTAGTAGTGAGCTTTTAGAGGCTTTTAATGCTTCGATTGAATTTGATAAGGAGCTATACATTCAAGATATAAATGGCTCAAAAGCACACGCAAAAATGCTAGCTAAATGCAATATCATTGATGATGAAACCGCCAAAAAGATACTAAATGGACTAGAGCAAATAAAATCCGAAATAGAAAATGGAGAATTTAAATTTTCTATCGCTGATGAAGATATTCATATGGCGATTGAAAAAAGGCTTAGCCAAATTATTGGGGCTGAATTTGGCGGTAAGCTCCACACCGCAAGAAGTAGAAATGACCAAGTAGCACTTGATTTTAGGCTATTTGCACTTGGGGCGAATATGGAAATTGCTAAATTAATTTTAGATCTTATCAAAACACTTAGCCAAATTGCCAAAGAGCATAAATCAACGCTGATGCCAGGATTTACTCACTTACAACACGCTCAGCCAGTTAGCCTTGCATATCATTTACTAGCTTATGCTTTTATGTTTAGCAGGGATTATGATAGGTTAATTAATAGCCATAAACGAAATAATCTTAGCCCACTTGGCTCATGTGCTATGGCTGGCACGCCCCATCCAATCGATCGTGAGATGGTCGCAAGGGAGCTTGGATTTAGCGGTATTACGCCTAATGCTATGGATAGCGTTAGTGATAGGGATTTTGCTCTTGAGCTACTTTTTAATATTAGCTTGATCTTTACCCATACATCAAGGCTATGCGAAGAGCTGATTTTATGGAGTAGTAGTGAATTTGGATATATCACAATTAGCGATAGATTTAGCACAGGCTCAAGCATAATGCCACAGAAAAAAAACCCAGATGTAGCCGAGCTAATCAGAGGTAAAACAGGCCGTGCCTACGGTAATCTAATCTCACTATTAACCACGATGAAATCCCTGCCCTTAGCCTATAATAAAGATATGCAAGAGGATAAAGAGTGCCTATTTGATAGTGTAAAAAGTGCTAAAAACTCTCTAATCATTCTCAATGCAATGATGGCTGAGATTAAATTTAATAAAGAAAATATGCTAAAAGCGTGTAAAACAGGGCATTTAAGTGCTACTGATTTAGCTGATTATCTAGTCAAACAAAAGCAAATTCCATTTCGTCAAGCACATTTTATAACTGGCAAATGCGTGGCATTAGCTGAGAGCTTAGGCAAGGATTTAAGCGAATTAAATTTAGAAGAATTACAAAGCATAGAGCCTAGCATTGACTCTGATGCCTTGGGGCTACTAAAGCTAGAAAGCTCCAAAGAAGCTAGAAAATCTATCGGTGGCACTAGCGATTATAGTGTAAATATCCAGCTTGAGTTGATTGATAAATTTATCAAATCCAATGATATTGAGCGTTAATTCGCTCGATATTTTAAATTTAATTTTTCATAATCATTCATCTATTTATCACTAAACTGCTTATAGCAAATCTTAAAAATTATATTAAATTTACCCTATTTAAATTTATCAATCTCATCTTGTATTATTTGATTTAGCTTAAGTAACTCTTCATAATTTTCTCGATTTTTCTCTAAAAGTTCATCGAATTTAAAACCAAGCATAACAATGCGGTATAAATTTGGTTTATGCTTTCTCCAATTATACAAAGTGCTAACATCAATATCCAACTCATATGCCATATCGCGTTTGCTCTTTTTTGCCATTTTTTGCCTTAAATTTTTTTAACTCAATTAGGATTTTACATTAAAAAATCTTTATTAAAAACACTAGAAATATTCAATTATTTACTAATAATATATCTAATATTTCAAGATTATTTAAGATATATTATGGAATAATTCGATACATTTTTATTAAGGAGATTTTATGGATTTTAATTCAGTTCTTTTAATCATTCAAGATAAGCTCCCAAAAGATGGTGCGTCTTCTGTAATATTAAAAGATAAATTTGAAAGCTTAAGTCAAGATAAACAAAAAGATTTTATCTCTAAACTTTCACAGATAAAATTAAAAAGCCCAGCTTTTGTATTTTGGGTGGGGAGCTTTTTGCTTGGCAATCTTGGTGTAGGACGCTTTATGATTGGCGATAAGATACTTGGTTTTATCCGCTTAGGATTGACAATTTTAAGTATTTATCTAGATCTTTCATCTTACAATACAGAATTTCTTACATCTATAGTTATTATTATTAACTGGATTTGGTGGATTGTGGATCTATTTTTAGTAGGGAAAAAGCTTCGCAAACAAAATTTCGAAAAGATTATAAATCTTATGCAGTGATTGCGATTTAAGGAGATAAAAATGAGTGAAAAATACGCACCTTTTGAAGTAGAGCCTACCTTACTTTATGAGAAAGATACCTATCAAATTGTTGCAGGAGAAGCATATACAAATGAAGATGAAAAATTTTGTATTGGTTTAAAATCAAATGGTTTTCCAACCAACTCTTATCTCATATTTCCTCCACAACTTAACCTAGATTTATTAAGAAATCTATTAGGTCAAAATGGAGCCAAAAATGATGAAATCATAAAATATATCAAAATAATAATGGAGTAAAATGAAAAACATTTTATTAAGTTTAATGATAATTTTATTATTTTCTGGGTGCTTTACTAATAAACCAAAATGTAATGATGAAAGCGTTAAGAGCGTGTTAAAGGAAATTTTGGATAGTGATGAGTGGATTTATGTGGAATATGGTTTAAATGAGCAGTCTTTAAGAGCATTATTAATAAGATCTGGAGGTATGGGGCTTAGAGAACTAGAAGCCGCATCTACCACCGAGATGCTTGGGGTTTTCTATTTTAAACCGATACTTGATATAAAAGAATATGCTAATGAAGTCGTTTATACTAATTTTAGTGATTTTATTACAGAAGATAGCGATAGCAAAGATTCTACTTATTGCAAAGCAACACTAACAATTACATATCCACAAATGCCAGAAGAAATGTTTAAACGATACAAAAATGGTGTATTAGAAGGAGCTTTGTTTAAAGGTGGTGATGTCGAAAAAACCATACAATATAGTGCTAGATATACTGATGATGGCAAGAAAATTTATGTAGAGTTATTTTAAAGATTTTAGGTCTTTAATAAATAACTCAATTTTATAGAAATTATAATGAATTATAATATCTTTCTTTTAAGCGTTCAAGATAAAGTAGATAAAGAGGATTTATCTACTTTAAAACTAAAATTTGAAAACCTACAAAACAAGGAAAAAGTATTATCAGACTTGATTCTTTTGCCACTTCAAGATCCTATAAAACCTCTAATTGCTAGCATTATATGTGGCACATTCTTGCTTTGGTGGCTAGCTATTGATAGATTTATGATAAAAGATTATGCCTTAGGAGCATTACGCACAATTTTATCCATATTATCTTGCGTGTTGTTTTTTTATCTCACTAGATCTATCTATTGATTATTATGATTATATTATCATTGATTTTTTACTAGTAACTGCTACTGTATTTTTACTTTTTTCTATTGCTTGGTGGGTAGTTGATCTATTTTTAGTCTATAAAAAGGTTAAAAAACAAAATTATAATAAAATTATAAAATTTATCTAATTGTGTTTAAATAGCACTATTAGAGCTCCCATTATATTTACCATAATAATGCAAATTTACCTATCTTTTAGACTAAATAAGAGCTAAAAAATATCAATTTTATCTATATATTTTAGCTCTATTTTTAGCCACTATAATCCAAATTTTAATTGATATTTTTAAATTTTATAACTATTTTGTGATATTTATTATATTTAAATCAAGA
>NZ_JANQCT010000027.1:0-13671 GCF_024723495.1 Campylobacter sp. RM19073
GCTATTTACAATCCCCTCTTCGCCTAAGATTTTACCGGTGCTTTGGTTTTCTAGCTTCTTAACCACCTTGTCAGATGCCACTTGTAAAGATGGTTTATTAGCACTGCTTTGTATAGTATTTTTATTTATTATCTCTCCTACATTAGCATTAACTTCAAACGCCACTGCACTATTTGATATTAGCTGAGTTTCATTTGTGATCCTATCTTTATCGCTTTGTATGACAAATCCGCTACCTAGATTATGCTTGATGCTAATATCTTTATTATCCCCACCAGCAAGTATAAATCTACCACCTATACTCCCCGTGCCATCTACGCTTTCTATCTCATCTTCTACTATAAGATCTCCACTAATACTTCCAGCGTTATTTAGTTTTGTTATCTTTTTAGCTACTACATTCCCCTCTATAATCCCATAATTATTTAAATTTGTAATCGTATTTGAGACATTTATACCAGTGATTTTGCCACCTTGATTATTATCGATACTCTCTATCGTGCCAAATCCATAGATGGCATTTTGTCCGCTTGTAGTGCTTATGGTGCCTGTGTTGGTTATTTTACCTATGCTATCTACTCCAAAGTTTGAATCTTCTGAACCACTCAATATACCATATCCATTGCTACTTATGGTGCCAGAGTTTGTAATGCTGTTTATTTTACCGCCACCACCGACCAATATGGCAGCTTTATTGGATGATTTATTCTCTATTGTCCCACTATTGTTTATATTTAAATCATTTGTGGTAAATGCGTATATGCCAGAATTACTACTCGAATTTTCTGTAAATACAATATTACCACTATTTTCAATATCAAAATCACCATTATGATAAATTGTTACAGACCCGCTATTAGTTATAGTGGCACCTTGATTTATACTTAGTTTGCCACCACCAACACCATAAACACCTTCAACGCTAACATCGCTAGAAATAGCACAATCATCATCCCACCCACAAGGGGTTAAATTTATCCAAGCACCAAATAGATAAGTTTGAGAAGCGATAAGAGAAATTAATGATTTTTTAAGCATTGAAGACAAGGATCGAGTAAAATAGTGAAATTTACAAATGCTTTGGCATTACCAAATGTAATACTTGACACACTCTACCCCCCCCCTATTTACCTTTTATTATAGTATTTTCATAGATATTCAAAATTGTATTATATTTAATAATTTTTGTCAATTAAATATAACTTAAATTCTCATTTTATACCCAAAATAGAAATTATTTTTATTTCGCTAAAGCTAAGCTAGTCTTTGCGAAAATTTTATAATAAGAATTTTTTAGATTTTTATAAAAATTTAAATATAAAAGAAATTCTTTTTCTTTTTAAGGGTAACCCTACAAAGTAGGGACTTTCTCAAAGAGAGTGTAAAACACAAGAGGTGGGTCAAGGGTTACACTCCAAATTTTCGCCAAAAACTCCTTCGAGTTTTTTGTTGCGAAAATTTTGTCGCAAACGGCGACTTGTTGTCATGCGAAGTTAAGAATTTTAAGTGGGAAGGGGGATGCTTTTTTGGCAGTTGAGTGGTGCAATAGTCAAACGATACTAACTATCGTTTGACGGCACTACGAAACATAAGAGCAAAGCTACCTTACCCTTCCCCCCCCCCTTTTTTTTTAACAACCCCCAACCCCTTGTAAAAGCCTTTCAATGTTGCTGAGCTAAAGCTCAGATTTAATAAAACAAATTTAAACCAAATAGGGTAACCCTACGAAGTAGGGACTTTAGGGGTTTCCAAAGGTTCACCTTTGGTCGCAAAGGTCGGCTTTGCTGACCTGCGAAGTTAAAAATAGGATAACCCTACAAAGTAGGGACTTTCTCAAAGAGAGTGTAAAACACAAGAGGTGGGTCAAGGGAGCGTAGCTCCTTGTCGCAAAGACTAGCTTGGCTCTAGCGAAGTTAAATATTTAAGCAGGAAGGAAAAAAAGCGAATTTGAATTTATTTTATGCTAAAATCTCGCATTTTTCTTTAAGGATATTTATGCAAATTTCAAAATACAACGCAAGTGGTAATGACTTTATCATATTTCAAGCTATTGATAATGCTAAATTTTATAGTATTAACCGCAGTGATTTGGCCGTTAGATTGTGCGATAGATTTAATGGTGTGGGTGCTGATGGGCTAATCATCATTAAGCGTTCTAAAGGTGATAGTGATTTTGCGTGGGAGTTTTACAATAGCGATGGGAGCGAGGCTGCGATGTGTGGCAATGGTAGCCGTGCGGCTGCGTTATATGCTTATAAAAATCAAATTTGTGATAATAGTTGTAGCTTTGAAACTGGCGCTGGGATTATCCGAGCTACCACTAATGAAAATAGCGTAGAAGTCGCATTAAGTCAGCCAAAAAGGCTAAGTGAGCCATTTTATGAGATGGGGCTTGAGTGGAGCTTTTATGATACTGGGGTGCCACATTTAGTGAGCTTTGTAGATGATTTGGCTAAATTTGATTTAGAGATTTGTAAGGCGATGCGTAAAAAGTATAATGCGAATGTAAATTATGCTAAATTTGATGGTAAAATACTCTTAGTTAGGACATTTGAGCGTGGTGTGGAGAATGAGACAAATGCTTGTGGGACTGGAATGGCTGCGGCGTTTTTTACCGGATTTGAGAGATTTGGGCTTGATAAAAAGGCTAGTGTAATGCCTAAAAGCAAGGAGATTTTAAGCCTTAGATTTGATGGGCAAACTATCCATTTTGGTGGCAAGGTAAGCCATATTTTTGATACGGCGATATATTAAAAATTTAGCTAAATTTAAGTAAGATTAGCCAAAATATAAAGGATAAATTTGAAAAATATAAATGTAGCCCACTCGCCTGATGCTGATGATATTTTTATGTATAGTGCGATAAATTTGGGCTGGGTTGATAGTGAAATTTTGAGATTTAACTCTAAGGCTGATGATATAGAAACGCTTAATAAAAGTGCTTTAAAGGGCGAATTCGACGCTAGTGCGATTAGCTTTGGGTTGTATCCTTTCATTTACGAAGATTACGCACTTTTGCGGACTGCTGTGAGCTTTGGCGATGGGTATGGTCCAAAGCTTATAAAGAAAAAAGGGATTAATCTAAAGCCAAATTTTAAAGTCGCACTAAGTGGGCAATATACCACAAATGCGATGCTATTTCGCATAGCTTACCCAAAAGCTAGGGTGGTTTATAAGAATTTTTTGGATATTGAAGGTGCGGTTTTAAGTGGCGAGGTCGATGCTGGCGTGCTGATACATGAGAGCATTTTGGAATTTAGTAGCGAGCTTTGCGTGGAGCGTGAAATTTGGGATATTTGGTGCGAGCTTAGGGGTGATGAGAGTTTGCCATTGCCACTTGGCGGAATGGCACTTCGCAGAAGTCTTCCGCTAACTGATGCGATAGAGTGCGAAAGGGTTTTGACTAAGGCTGTTAAGATCGCTTATGATAATAAAAATTTACTCTCTAAAATGCTTTTAGAGCGAAATCTAGTTCGTGTAGATGATAAAAAGCTTGAAATTTATCTAAATTTATACGCAAATGATAGCTCCATAAGTATGAATGAACTTCAGATAAGAGCCTTAAATAGGCTTTTTGAGATTGGCTTTGGGAGTGGATTTTACCCTACCCTTATAAAGGCTGAGCCAAATTTCATTCCAGTTGAGTATCTAAAAAGTAGGAATAGCTAAATGCAAGGCGATTTAATCGGTCTTGGGGTTGAGACCTTCAAACTAGCTTTATTAATCAGCCTTCCGATGCTAATGGCTGGGCTAATCGCTGGGCTATTAATTAGCATATTTCAAGCTACAACGCAGATAAATGAGATGACGCTAAGCTTCGTCCCTAAGATAATTTTGGTCGTTATAGTGATTATATTTTTAATGCCTTGGATGATGAGCCAAATGATTGATTTTACCGAGCGAATTTTAAATATGATACCGACATTTATACAATGAAGATTGATTTTAGCAAGTATAGCTCTGTGAAAATCGGCGGAATTTTTGAAGTTGAGCTTATAGATGAGACTAGCGAGTTTGATGGAGTGATGATAGGTGGAGCAAATAATATTTTAATATCGCCAAATCCGCCTAAAATGGGGATATTGGGCTCTAAATTTGACTATATAAAGCTTAAAAATGGGGTATTAAAGATCGGCGCTAAAACTAGCAGTGCGAAAATATATAAATTTGCTAAGGATAATAATCTAGGTGGCTTTGAATTTATCAAAAAAATACCAGGAACGCTTGGCGGATTAATCACTATGAATGCTGGGATAAAAGAGTATGAAATCAGCCAAAATTTAAAATGTGTATCCACCTCAAAAGGGTTAAAAAGTAGTAGCGAGTGCGAATTTAGATATAGAGGCTCAAATATTGATGGTGTGATATTTGAAGCGAATTTTGAGATTACAAAAGAGTTTGATGATGAGCTAAGCGATTATCTAAACCAAAAGCGTAATAATCAGCCAAATGGCGCTAGCTTTGGGTCGTGCTTTGCTAATCCTAAGGGGGATTATGCTGGTAGGCTCATAGAGGCAGCTGGGCTAAAAGGATTTAGGATAGGTGGGTGCGGATTTAGCCATAAACATGCTAATTTTTTGATAAATTATGGTGGTGGCACATTTGAAGATGCCTTAAATCTTATAAATTTAGCCAAAGAGCGAGTTTGGGAGATGTTTGGTATTAGCTTAAGGTGCGAGGTAGTTATCTTGTAAATGCTATGCCTAGATTTATGGCGTTTTGATATTTATCATAGCTTTGAAGGCTCTTAGCATAACCACTAAATCCAGATAGATATAGATAAAATCCATTTTTAATAGGATATAGATAGCCTAACTCTAATGAGCTTTTATTTGTCTTATCAAATTTAAGATTATTTGTAAAAACTGCTTTGAAAATCGAGCCATTATCCATATGATAATCTAAATTTATATCGCCTCTGCCTTTGTAGTTTTGAATCTTTGGGTTATCATCTTTTTTATCGGGAATTCTTTTATATACTCTTGGGGTGATTGTAAGGTTATCTAGCTTAAAATCAACAGCCACATAAACCCTATTCCACGACCTTGATAGCTCATCATCTTTGCCATTAGAATCGTGTAAAAAGCCAAATTTGAGATTGGCTAAATTTGGGTAATTAAGCGGGATTTCTACAAATAATTCAGGCTGATAGTTCGTCTCATAAAATGGGGCCGAATCAGAGTATAGATCCCACCACGAAATTTGAGTATAAGCAAAATAGTAACGCTCATCAAAGCCTAATAAATCATCAAAAATCAGCTTTTTAAGGCTTATTTGAAACTGGCTTGAGATACTCTTTTTTAGGCTATTTGGACTGGAGTATGATAGAGGCATAAAGTAGTTAAGATGATAAGCACTAATCCCCCAAAATAGCTCATCGCTCTTAAGCGTTGTGGTTTGTGGTGGCTGTTTGGCGTCTAAATTTAGAGATTTTTGAGCTGAGAGTTTATAGTATTTTAATGCGTTTTCCTTATCGCCATTAGCTTCGAATTCTAAGGCCTTTTGATATAATTTATCCGCACCAAAGGCAAGATTATAGAAAAGAAATAGAGCTACAAATATTAGCTTTTTCATACTCATCTTTGGTATTTATATTAAAAAACTGCTTGGAATTTTCAAATTCCAAACTCTTAAAACCGCATTTTTTAGCTAAATTTGATAATCTTAAATCCCCATCTTGGATCATCTGTCTAGCTATTATGGCAACGCTAGGATGATAAAATCCGCATAAATAGTGTAGATGCTTGCCATCACTTGCTAAGGCTAATGGGCTATTTAAATTTGATAATTCGCATATGGTTTTGATCTCTACTAGCGGTGTATCAGCTGCTATTATAAATACTGGATTATGATAGTGTTTATCTAAATTTGCTATTACAAAAATAGGCGCAAACTCATCAAACCCATCAAGCAAAATAGGCAAAGATGGATTAAATTTACTCTGTTTTGTGGCTACTTTAATATCATCAAAAACTACTTTTAACCTATCATATAAAAAATGAGTGATACTAGCAAAGCCTCTAAACTCCAGCATGGTTTTATCCATACCCATTCTAGAGCTTTTGCCCCCTGCTAGTATCAATGCATTTTGCACTTATATATCTCTTGGATCTACGATTTTTCCAGCTATTGCACTAGCTGCGGCTACTGCTGAATTAGCTAGATAGACTTCGCTTGTCCTATCGCCCATTCTACCTACGAAATTTCTATTTGTAGTGCTAATGCATCTCTCGCCTGAGCCCAAAATCCCCATATATCCACCAAGACAAGCCCCGCAAGTTGGGTTGCTTACTACCGCTCCAGCTTCTACAAATATATCCATTAAACCCTCTTTTTGTGCTGTAAGGGCGATCTTTTGTGTGGCTGGGGTGATTATTAATCTTGTGTGTTTGGCTACTTTTTTGCCTTTTAGGATTTTTGCTGCGATCCTTAAATCGCTTAATCTACCATTTGTGCAGCTACCTATGAAGGCTTGATCTATTTTAATATCATCTTTAACAGCTTGGCTTATGCTTTTGCCATTGCTTGGCAAGAATGGATATGCTACTACTGGTTCTAGTTTGCTTACATCTATTGTTAGGATTTTTTCATAATTTGCACCCTCATCGCTATAGTGAATTTTAGGCTCGCTTCTTAAATTTACCTTGCTTAAAAACTCTTTAGTCACATCATCAACTGCGATTATACCGCTTTTACCACCAGCTTCGATCGCCATATTACAAAGGCTAAATCTACTATCCATATCTAAATACGCTATAGCATCGCCTGTAAATTCAAGCGCCTTATATAAAGCTCCATCTACTCCGATTTGGCGGATAACCTCTAGTATCAAATCCTTGCCATATATATGCTCTGCTGGTTTGCCGATAAACTCAACCTTAATCGTAGGAGGCACCTTAAACCAGTTTTTGCCAGTTATCATCGCATATGCTAAATCAGTGCTTCCCATACCTGTGCTAAACGCACCAATGGCCCCATGAGTACAGGTATGAGAATCAGCGCCTATTATCACATCTCCTGGCACTA
The DNA here is from genome assembly GCF_024723495.1 of Campylobacter sp. RM19073. Lineage (NCBI taxonomy): Bacteria > Pseudomonadati > Campylobacterota > Epsilonproteobacteria > Campylobacterales > Campylobacteraceae > Campylobacter > Campylobacter sp. RM19073. The sequence goes on from NZ_JANQCT010000027.1 coordinate 7,027, forward strand.
CAAGACCTTTTTCAGGCATTAAAGCGTGCTCTATACCCATATCTTTCTCATCAAAGAAATTTGGTAAATCATGCTCATAAGCAAAATCCCTACTAATCTTAGCTTGGTTTGCACTCATTATATCCTTTGCTGGAATGTAGTGATCCATCACTATAGCAAAGCCTTTTGGATTAGCAAGTTTTTTAGCACCACTTTGTCTAAATGCTTTTATGGATATTGGCGTGGTAATGTCGTTACCTATAACCATATCTATATTGCTCTCTACGATCTGCCCTGCGAATACCTCTTTGCCTACATGCTCGCTAAAAATTTTTTCTGTTATTGTCTGTTTCATATCTTTCCTTTAAATTTTAACCAAATTTCGTGATTGAATTGTAGCAAAATTTTGGTATAATCGTGCTTATGAAATATAAAATTTTAACCCAAATATCAGAGTTTTTGTCAAAATTTAATAAAATTTCAACCATAAAAAGAGTTGGCGATTTGATGATTGCGATTAAATTTGATGGGAGTTATGAGCTGATATTTGATCTAAATAAATCCCACTCATCTATCTATAAAAGCGATCAAATTCAGATAAAAGAGTATAAAGCCCCTTTTGATATTTTGCTTAAAAAGCGTTTAAATTCAGCCAAAATCCTAAGCATACAGACCTTACCAAATAATAGAATACTCGCTATCAAAACAGCCTTTAGTGGCTCATATAAGCAGGTTATTAGCACCCTTTATCTGGAATTTACAGGGCGATTTACCAATGCGATAATATGCGATGAAAATGGGGTAATTCTAGAAGCCCTTAGCCACTTTGAGAATGCCAAAAGGAGCATAAAGGTTGGTAAAATTCTAACCTTGCTTGATCAAATTCAGATAAAAGAGAAACCAAGTGAAATTATAGAGGATTTTGATAGATATTTTATAGATGAATTTAGCAAAATCACTCTAAATAATCTTAATCTATTAAAGGCAAATAAGATCGCAAATTTAGATAAAAAAATTGAGATTTTAAATAGAAATTTATCCATCTTAGAAACCAGCCAAGAGCTAGAAAATAGAGCCAAAGAGCTTAATGAAATGGGAAATTTGATAATTGCAAATTTACATAATTTAAGCGATTATGAGCGTGATTTAAAGCTTATTGATTATGCTGGAAATGAGGTTAAAATCAAGATAGATACTCAGCCTAAAATAGCTGCAAATGAGATGTTTAAAACTAGTAAAAAATTAAGGCAAAAAGCAAGTAATATCGAAATTCAAAAAGAGAATTTACTAACCAAGCTAGAGTTTTTAAATTCCTTAAAAAATGCGATAAGCTCAAGTAGCGATATAAGCGAAATAGAGATTTTATCGCCTAAAAAGCAAGGGCAAAAAAGCCAAGATAAATTTAGCGATTTAGTAGAAAATTTCTATATCAATGGCTATAAAATCAGCCTTGGAAAAAGCCAAAAAGGGAATGAATTTTTACTAAAAAATGCCAAAAAAGATGATTTTTGGTTTCATCTAAAAGACCGCCCTAGCACCCATGTGATAATAAAATCAAATAAGCAAAATTTAAGCGATGAAGTAGCACTCTTTGCAGCAAAATTATGCGTGAAATTTAGCACCAAATCAGCTGGAGTTTATGAGGTTGATTACACAAAAAGACAAAATGTCAAAATCCAAAATGGAGCCTTTGTAAATTATATAAATTACAAAACTATATCAATTAAAATTTAAAGGAAATCTATGGTAAAAGTGGAATTTTTAGGGCCAATTGGCGTTGATGCGATGGAGCTGGAAGTCAAAAATTTAGCTGAGTTAAAAGAGATTTTATCTCAAAATTCTCAAATTTCAAAATGGCTAGAGCTATGCGCTGTAGCCTTAAATGATGAGATAGTAAGCGATATAAATCAAGAGCTAAAAACTGGCGATAAAATCTGCATTTTACCACCAGTTTGTGGGGGCTAAAATGGAGCTATATGATGGAGCGTTAAATGCTAATGAGATTACAAACCGCTGGTATAATGATAATAAGCTAAAAAATTATGGAGCCATTATGAGCTTTGTGGGCGTGGTGCGTGATGAAGGCGGGATAGAGGGACTTAGCTTTGATCTATATGAGCCGATTTTAAAATCGTGGTTTGATCGTTGGCAAGAAAAAGCAAAGGCTCAAAATGCCATAATTTTAATGGCTCATAGCAAAGGGGATGTGGCTGTGCATGAGACGAGCTTTATAGCTGGAGTTTGTAGCCCGCAAAGAAAAGTCGCCTTAAATCTCATAAATGAATTTGTAGAGGATTTTAAGGCAAATGCCCCCATATGGAAGTATGATTTAGTAAATAATGAGAGAATCTACGCTCTTAAAAGAAGTCAAAAGCTACAAAACGCTGGTATTTTGGCATAGATAAAGGAGTAAATTTGAGATTTAATCTAGTTGCGATTGCTAGTTTTGTTATTATAATTGGCGGACTTAGCCTAGCTAGTTCTATTGTGGTGCCATTTTTACTTGCAGTTTTTATAGCTATTATTATTTACCCAATTTTAGAGCTTATGAGTAAAATTCACATTAACCGCTTCTTTGCCTTTATAATTTTGATTGGAATTTGCGGTAGTGGGCTTTGGTTTTTAGGCAGTGTAGTCGCTTCAGCAATTTTGAAATTTAGCACCGATTTGCCACTTTATAAGACCAAAATTGATATATTTATAGATAATCTTATACTTTATGTTAAAGATAAAGCAGATATTGATATAAGCAATAATATACTAAGCTTTATAAATATAGATAAATTGATTACAACCACATCAAATTTACTCCTTCAAACAGGAAGTCTTGTTACGCAATCTTTTTTAGTCTTTTTGCTTTTAGCTTTTATCTTATTTGAGTCTCAAATTTTTAAAGATAAAGTTGCCTATTTTGCCGCCAAAGACCCAACTACACTTCATATAGCCAATACATTTATATCAAATTTAAAACGCTACCTAGCCATCAAAACCATCTCATCTATCGCCACTGGCGTGATTGTGTGGGGATTTTTAGTGCTCTTTGATGTGCCTCACGCCTTGCTTTGGGCGATTTTAGCTTTTATACTAAATTACATACCAACAATTGGCTCCATCATAGCAGCAATCCCAGCAATTTTAGTAAGCCTAGCAGTAAATGGTCTAAGCGTAACTTTATGGCTTACGCTTATCTATTTGATGGTAAATGTGGCTATTGGAAATTTCATAGAGCCTAAATTTTTAGGCAAAGGACTTGGAATATCGACTCTTGTTGTGATTTTAAGTTTGCTTTTTTGGGGATTTGTATTTGGGATTGGCGGAATGTTTTTAGCTGTGCCACTAACTATGAGTATCAAAATCGCCCTAGATGCAAACCCAAGAACGAAATTTATCTCCGTTTTACTAAGTAACTAAGATATAAGGCTCATAAATTTACTCTTTATGGGCTTAGCTTAAAATAAATTTAATTTTATTTTATATTAAATATTTTTAAAAAATATATTTTAAAAATAGCAAAAATATTATATTTGATAAAATTTTTAAATAGAATTTTACCCCCATAAATTCACTATTTCAGATGATTTTTACCGATTTTAAAAATATATTAAGTTACAAGGCGTTAAAATTCTATTTGAAATCATTAATCAAAGGAGAAGTAATGGGTACAAGAAAAGAACACGATTTTATAGGCGAGTTAGAAATTAGTGATGATGTCTATTATGGCGTCCAAACATTTAGAGCTGTTGAAAATTTCAATATCTCTCACGATAGGTTAAAAAATTTCCCTAGATTTGTCCGTGCTATCACAAGAGTTAAAAAAGCAGCTGCGATGGCAAACTGCGAATTAGGTCTTTTAGATAAGGAAAAAGAGAGTGCTATAATAGCAGCTTGCGATAAAATTCTAGCTGGTGGATATTATGATCAATTTGTAGTAGATATGATCCAAGGTGGAGCTGGAACTTCAACAAATATGAATGCTAATGAAGTTATAGCCAATATCGCTTTAGAGCATTTAGGTCATAAAAAAGGCGAGTATCAATACCTCCATCCAAACGACCATGTAAATTTAAGCCAAAGCACAAATGACGCATATCCTACAGCACTTCACTTAGCACTACATGATTATTTAACTGATTTAGCCACAGCTATGGGATACCTTAAAAAATCTTATGAGAGAAAGGCTGAGGAGTTTAAAGATGTGCTAAAAATGGGTAGAACGCAACTTCAAGATGCGGTGCCTATGACCTTAGGGCGTGAGTTTAAAACCTTTGCAGTTATGATAGGCGAAGATATTGAGAGGATATTAGAAGTTAGAAAGCTAGTATTAGAAGTAAATTTGGGCGGAACTGCGATAGGTACAGGTATCAACTCTCATCCAGACTATCCAAAAGTAGTAGAGAAAAAATTAAGAGAGGTAACAGGCCATGAGTATCAAGTCGCAGAAGATTTGATAGAAGCCACTCAAGATACTGGCGTGTATGTCCAAATTTCTGGTGTGTTAAAAAGGGTAGCTACAAAATTATCAAAAGTATGTAATGACCTAAGACTTCTAAGCTCAGGACCAAAATGCGGTCTAAATGAGATAAATCTACCAAAAATGCAACCAGGTAGCTCTATTATGCCTGGAAAGGTAAATCCAGTTATCCCTGAAGTGGTAAATCAAGTTTGCTACTCAGTTATCGGTGCTGATGTTACCGTAACATTTGCTTGCGAAGGCGGTCAATTACAACTAAATGTATTTGAGCCAGTTGTGGCTTATAGCCTATTTAACTCAATTATTATGCTAGAAAAAGCTATGAAAACTCTAGCTGATAAGTGTATCGATGGAATTACAGCTAATGAGAAAATTTGTAGCGATTTTGTCTATAACTCTATTGGTATCGTTACAGCATTTAACCCATATATCGGCTATGAAAAATCAGCAAGTATCGCTAAAGAAGCCCTTCAAACAGGCAAAAGCGTAGCAGATATATGTCTAGAGCGTGGATATTTAACAAAAGCAGAAATTGATAAAATTTTAACCCCTGCAAATATGCTTAATCCGCATATGGGCGAGAAATAATATAAATTTAAATTCAAATCTACTAGAGCTATCTAGCAGATAAATTATAAGGAGAGTTTTATGGATTTTGTATTAATTTTACAAATCGTGGTCTTACTAGGCGCTATCTTTGTAGGTATTCGCCTTGGTGGAATTGGTATTGGTTACGCTGGTGGTATCGGCGTTGTTATCTTAGGTCTTTGTCTTGGTATGAAGCCAGGAGCAATCCCTTGGGATGTTATCTTGATTATTATGAGTGTTATTGCCGCTATTTCAGCTATGCAACTTGCTGGCGGCTTGGATTATTTAGTTCAAATAGCAGAAAAAATCTTACGCTCAAATCCTAAATATATAAATTTCCTAGCTCCGACTGTTACATACTTTTTGACAATTCTAGCTGGGACAGGACATACGGCATTTTCTATGATACCAGTTATCGTTGAGGTTGCTAAAGAGCAAAATATCAAGCCTTCAGCTCCGCTATCAATCGCAGTTGTATCAAGCCAAATCGCAATTACAGCTAGTCCGGTTAGTGCGGCTGTTGTATATATGACTGGCGTGTTAGAGCCACTTGGTTGGAGCTATCCAACTTTGATTGGATTATGGCTAGTAACTACATTTGCTGGTTGTATGCTTACTGCTTTGATAATCACTCTATTTTCTAATCTTGATCTAAGCAAAGATCCAGTCTATCAAGAGCGTTTAGCTCAAGGTTTAGTCAAACCTTCAACAGGCGTTCAAAATAAAGAGTTAAAACCAGGTGCTAGACTATCTGTTGGTATATTTTTAATTGGCGTTTTACTAGTGGTTTTATACGCTACAGCGATCTCAAAAGTAGGCGGTAAGCCAGTTCTTATAGAAAATGTCGTGGTGCCTAGAGATGCCGCTATTATGAGCTTTATGCTTGGTGTGGCTACATTTATTACAATATTTTGTAAAATTGAAGTTGGCAAAGTAGCTGATACTAGCGTATTTAAATCAGGTATGGTAGCGTGCGTTTGTGTTCTTGGTGTTGCGTGGCTTGGAAATACATTTGTCGGTGGATATACAGAAGAGATCAAAACTCTAGCTGGAGATTGGGTTAAGGCTGTTCCTTCGCTACTTGCTGTTATATTCTTCTTTGCGGCTATGCTTTTATACTCTCAAGCAGCTACTGCTAAAGCTATCACTCCAGTGGTTATAGCAGCTCTTGGTATCAGTGCTACTAATCCAGGCGATGCCTATATGCTAGTTGCATCTTTTGCTGCTGTTTCAGCGCTATTTGTATTGCCTACATATCCTACACTTCTTGGAGCGGTTCAAATGGACGATACAGGCTCTACAAGACTTGGTAAATATGTATTTAATCACGCCTTCTTAATCCCTGGTGTTTTAGCCATTGCTTTTTCTGTCGCATTTGGCTTTATCGCTTCTGTACTTGTGTAATTAATCTTCCCTAGGCATAACCTAGGGATTTTTAATAAAATTTTCGCAATAGCAAAACAACCTAAATGGTTGTTTTGCGGAGAAAATTTGGAATGTAACCCTTGACCCACCTGAAGCACCTACTTCGTAGGGTTCCCCTTATTTGCCTCAAATTTGTCTTATTAAATCCGTGGCGTTAGCCACCCCTTGAAAGGCTTTTACAA
>NZ_JANQCT010000028.1:0-13426 GCF_024723495.1 Campylobacter sp. RM19073
AAAAGAAATTAAAAAAATTGTCGCAAAGCTGGGCTTAGCTCGTGTGGCGAAGTTAAAAATAAGGGGTACCCCACTTGTGGGGACTTTAGTTTGATTAAACTTTTCTAAAGTTTATCGCAAAGACTAGCTTGGCTAGTTTGCGAAGTTAAAAATAAGGGTAACCCTACGAAGTAGGGACTTTAGTGCGGGGTCAAGCCGATGGGGCTTGTCGTAAAGCTGGGCTTAGCTCAGCTGCGAAGTAAAAATAGGAATAATAATTGCTTAAAGTGTAAAAATTTAGATAAAGGGCTTGTATGAAACTTCTAAAGATCGCACTTTTATGGCTTTTAATAGCGGTGGCGGCTAAGGCGGCGGTTATTAAAGACTTAGCTAGTGTTGTTGGTGTGCGTGAAAACCAACTTATCGGCTATGGCTTGGTAGTTGGTTTAAATGGCACTGGCGATGGTAGTAGTAGCGAATTTACCATTCAATCGCTATCAAATATGCTTCAAACGGTAAATGTCAAAATAAATCCAAATGATATTAAATCTAAAAACACAGCTGCGGTTATGGTAACGGCGAAGTTGCCACCATTTGCCCGTCAAGGCGATAGCTTAGATGTAACGGTAAGCTCCATTGGCGATGCGAAAAATTTAATTGGTGGAACGCTATTGCTAACTGCGTTAAAGGGCGTTGATGGCGATATATACGCTTTAGCACAAGGGGCTTTGACACTTGGTGGCTCTACAGCAAAGGGTGGTAATCACCCAACGGTTGCGACTATATTAAGTGGAGCTTTGGTAGAAAAAGAGGTTGTGTATGATATATACAATAAGCCAAATGCGAATTTGAGTTTAAAAAACTCTAGCTTTCAAACTGCGATTGATATGCAAAATGCGATTATAGCTAAATTTGGCGGTGGATCTGCGGTGGCTTTAGACCCTAGGACGATTAGTTTGACAAAGCCTGATAGGATTAGTATGGTTGAGTTTTTAGCTAGTGTGCTTGACATTGATATGGATTATAAGGCTGAAGATAAGATTATAATCGATGAGCGAACTGGCACGGTAGTTAGCGGGGTAAATATCAAGGTTGAGCCTGTGATAATCTCGCATGGAGCTATCACAATACAGATTGATAATGGCGGATTTGATCCAGCTGCCTTGGCTGATGGCGATGTAGATATAGGTAATGTAGCTATAAATACCAATACAAATATGATTAAGATAAATGAAAGGGATACCACGGTGGCAAATATCACAAGAGCGTTAAATAAGCTAGGTGCTACCCCAAAAGAGATAATAGCTATTATTGAGAATTTAAAACGAGCTGGAGCAATCCACGCTGGTGTAGAGGTGATATAATGAGAGTAGATACAAGTGTTGCGCTTAATGCATATGACGCAGCAAATACGCAAAATTTAGGAAAAGAAAGAGCTATAGATGACGCAGCACTTAGGGAGCAAACTGATGCTTTTGAGGCGTTTTTGGTTAAAGAGGTTTTGGATATTGCCTTAAAAAATGAAAATCCACTATTTTCAAAAGACCCAGGAGATAAAATTTATAACTCAATGTATAATGATGCGATGAGTAGGGCATTAAGCGGTGGATTTGGATTTTCGCAAATGCTATATGATTTTTTAAAAGCCAGAGCCTAAATAAAAGCTGAATTTTTCCGATTTAGCTTAAATGAAATTAGCTAAAAAGGGATTTATAATGATAGGTTCTATAAAAGCAAGTGGTATATATAGTAGCATAGCAACACCAAAAAACGAAAATAAGAAAAACGAAAATATAACACAAACTCAAAGTAGCACTAATAACAAGATAAAAGAGTTATCTGCGATGATACAAAATGGCGAATATAAGATAGATATAGACGCCCTTTCTAAGAAGATTGCCGACTCTTTGATGTAATTTTTGCTCCTTTGAGTTAAAAGGAGCAAAATATGATAAAACAATACTTAGATGAAGCTATAGCAGAGCTTGAAGAGCTAATTTCAATCACAAATCAAGATATACAAAACATTCAAAAAGCTGACCACTCATCTGTAGATGAGCACACTAAGAAAAAAAATGAGTTAGTCCGTAAATTTGAAAAGACAAAATCGCAATTAGATAACGAATTAATCAAACTCGCACAAGCTAGTAGTGGAACAGATCTTGCTAGTATTTTATCAGATGAGATAAAAGATAGGCTAGGCGATTTACGAAGCTCTTTAGAGAGACTTCATAAAGTAAATAAGGAGTATGCTAAATCTGTAGTGGTAGTCAAGGAATTTTACGACTCTTTGCTAAAAGCGATGATGGGAGCGCAAAATATGGCTAGTTCATATGGAGATAGTAAAAACTCTAGCTTAGCAGATGCTGAAAAACTACTTAAATTAAGGGTTTGATATGGGAATTTTCGATTCTTTATATACAGGAGTAAGCGGACTGAACGCAGCTCAAATTCAAATTCAAGTAACAGGCCATAATATCACAAATGTAAATAGTGATTACTATACAAGGCAAAGGGTTGTTCAATCTGCTGCTAGTCCGTTACACTCGGCTCCTGGAGATATAGGGCTTGGGGTTAAGGTTGATACAATTGTTAGAATTCACGATGAATTTACTTTTACTAAGCTTAAAAATGCCTCTTCAAATAAGGAGAGCACGGCATATAAAGAGCAGGTTTTAAAAGAGATAGCACAGAGATTTCCAGATTTGCAAGATACTGGTTTATTAAATGATATACAAAATTACTATCAAGCGTGGAATGATTTTGCCTCTCACTCATATGAAGCAAGCCAAAAGGCAAATTTATTAAATATCACCACAACCCTAACAAATAGGATAAACGATACAGCTTATCAGCTAGAGAGCATTCACTCTAAAATCAATGACGATATAGTTTTGGCAGTTGATGAGATTAACCGCCTTGGTCAGCAAATCGCTGATTTAAATAAGCAAATTCAAGCAGTAGAGACTAAAGGCGGGACAATCAATGCCAATGACCTTAGAGATAAGCGCGACCAACTAGAATCTACAATGGCAAATTTGCTAAATATATCAACTTTTAAAAATGATATACTCTCTGATAGTAGATATGGTGGCAGTATGACAGACCAAGGTAAGGACTATACTCTTAGTATAGATGGCATTACCATAGTAGAAGGGTCAAATTTCCATCCATTGAAGTTAGATACGCAAGGCTCAAAAGATGGATTTGCTACTATTTATTATGAGTTAAATGATGAGACTAGAATAGAGATGAGTAGCAAAATCACCAATGGTAAATTAGGTGCGATGCTTGATATGCGTGGTAGAAATCTTGATGGAGATGGGAATTTAACTGATGGGACTATTACGGATTTTAGAAATAATTTAGATACCTTTGCTACTACTATGATAGTAAATACAAATAATATTTATGCCCTATCAGCACAAAACTCTATGACAAGTGCGGATTTAAAAAATATGCTACCAGAAACACCACTCCAAAATCATAGCTCATATATCAAAAATGGTAGCTTTACTGTAAATGTGTATGATACAAGTGGAAAAATTGTCGCTACAAAACAGATAAATATCGACGCTTCAACTACAATGAATGATACAAGGCAAGGAAATTCGATCGTATCGCAGTTTAACTCCAATGTCGATGGGAATAATGATAACAACCTAAATAATGACTTAGATGATTACTTTGAAGCGATATATACATATGATGAGAAAACTGGTATGGGGCATTTGGGATTTTTGCCTAAACAAGCTGAGGGTGAATATACTATATCGATTGAGGATAATGGGACTAATTTTGCTGGTGTGTTTGGTATGAGTCAATTCTTTGAAGGGGATAAGGCAGCAAATATGCAAGTAGAGCAAAGCCTAAGAGCTGATAGCTCAAAAATTAAAGGAAATAAAGCCCCAATCGATGGCGATAACACTATGGCAAATGAGATGATACAGCTCCAAACCAAACAGATAGACTTTGTAAATAAAGATGGTAGTGTGAAAAATGAGAGTATCGTTGGGTATTATCGCTATTTAACTTCTGATATAGCTAGTAGAACTGAATCTGTAATAGCTCTAAACTCAACAAATCAATCGCTATATGCTAGTGTGTATTCCCAGCACCAAAGCATTAGCGGGGTAAATATGGATGAGGAGCTATCAAATTTAATTCGCTTTCAAAGTAGCTATGGAGCAGCTGCTAAAATCATCACCACGGTAGATCAAATGCTTAATTCGCTTTTGAGTATTAAGCAGTGATGGATAGGCTTAAACTAGCTTTAGATGATGAGTTAGCTAGAGCAAATAGTATAGATGGTCTGTATAGTGCTGCTGATCCATTGCAAGTGGCTAGGAAATTTAAAAATGATCCAATTAAAACGCTGATTTGTGCTCTTTTTGCCTATGGAAATGCTAGGGCGATTGTGAAGTTTTTAAATAGTTTGGAGTTTGATATTTTAAATTTAGACGAGAGCAAGATTTATGATTTTGTGATTAAAAATGGCTGGTTGTATAGATTTCAAAATATCGTTGATGTAGCGCAGATTTTTATCACTATGTCTAGGGCTAGGGAGTTAAATTTCGAGTATATAATATCTAGTAATACACAAAATGGCAAGGTAATTTATGGTATAAACGAGCTTATAAAGTCATTATATCAGCTAAATAATTATCGCTCTAGTGGGTATGAGTTTTTCTTTGGCAAGGTTTTTGAAAATGAGCCAAAAAGCCCGTATAAACGCTATAATATGTGGCTTAGATGGATGGTAAGGGATAGGGATATTGACCTTGGAGTTTTTAAGAGTATTGATAAATCAAATTTGATCTTACCGCTTGATACTCACACTCATAAAGTTACTCAAGCAATTGGGCTTTGTGATAGAAAAAGCTATGATTATAAGGCCGCTTTGCAAATTAGCAATAATCTTGCGATTTTTGACCCAAATGATCCGATTAAATATGATTTTGCTCTATATCGCATTGGTCAAAGTGGTGCTTTGGAGAGATTTTTAGAGAGAATAAAAGGGTAAATTTAATAAAAACTTGCTAATATAGATAAAAAAATTTAGGCAGAGCTATGGAAAAAAGATTACAAGAATTAAAAAAATCTACCAAAAAATTACAAATTTTAAACCAAAATCAAAGAGCAAATTTAATAGAAAATATAGCTAATTCTATAGAGCAAAATATAGATAAGATTATAAAAGCCAACGCTATAGATTTACAAAATGCTAAGAATCTAAGCTTAGCACTTCAAGATAGATTAAAATTAGATGAAAATCGCATAAAAAATTTAGCCAAAAGCATTAAAAATATAGCGTTATTAAAAGATCCAATAGGCAAAATAAAAGATGGCTGGATAGCAAAAAACGGCTTAAAAATAGAAAAAATCAGCGTCCCGCTTGGAGTGATTGCTATCATATATGAATCTCGCCCGAATGTAACGGCTGAAGTTGTGGCTTTAGCTATTAAAAGCGCTAATGGATGTGCGTTAAAAGGCGGGAAAGAGGCGATAAATACAAATTTGGCTATTGTGGAGATTATCAAAGATAGCTTAAAAGAGTATGGCGGTTGTGTTGAGTATTTTGATATTAGCAGAGATGAGGTTTTGGATTTTATCAAAATGGATAAATATCTGGATTTGGTGGTGCCAAGAGGTGGCGAAGGGCTGGTGAAATTTGTAAGCTCTAACTCCAGCGTGCCTGTGCTAAAGCACGATAAAGGCGTTTGCCATATCTATATACATAAATTTGCAAATATCCAAAAAGCCTTAGATATATGTATAAATGCCAAATGCTCACGCCCTGGAGTGTGTAACGCTGCTGAGAGTGTGCTAGTAGATGAAGATTTGGCGAGTGAGTTTTTACCGCTATTAAAAAGTCAGCTAGATAAATTTGGGGTTATAATTTATGGTTGTAAAAGAGCTAATCAGATAATAGAGTGCCAAGAGGCTAGCAAGGATAGCTATGATAATGAGTATTTGGATTTTAAGCTAAATTTAAAGGTAGTAAGTGGATTTGATGATGCTATAGAGCATATAGATAGGCATAGTAGCGGTCATAGCGAAGCTATAGTAAGCGATGATTATAGTGCGTGTGAGAGATTTTTAAGCTTAGTTGATAGTGCTTGTGTGTATGCGAATGCTTCAACTAGATTTAGCGATGGTGGCGAGTTTGGCTTTGGTGGGGAGATCGGTATTAGCACTGGGAAAATGCACGCCCGTGGCCCTGTGGGCGTTGATGAGCTAACGACATATAAGTATATCATTAGGGGCGAGGGACATATTAGGTAGGTTATTCTAATTTAAAAGTGAAAAACTCACTTTTATATCCGCTATCGCCTAGTCCATTATACTGGGTTATAGCAGCTTCTATATTTCCAACTTCTTGATATAATAACCCAAGGGCTAATCTAGCTTCGCTGTAGGTTGGATTGGTGAGTTTAGCAAGTTCTAAATAACCAATAGCACTATCTGGGTGATTAGCTCCAATGCTTGCTACACTGGCTAAAAATAGCGTATTTGCGTCATCTATATTCTCATTATTTATTAGCTCATTATATATGGTGTAGGACTCTTCATAGTGACCTGTGAATAGATCTAGATATGCTAAAGTGTATAAAATATCTTTAGTATTTTTAGTAGAGACTTTTAGATCAGCTACGATACTTTCACGCTCTTTATGTAAAAGCCCTGCAATTTGTAAAAGCTTTATATACTCACTTCTTATGATAGAAGCACCACCATACAGTGCGCCTTTATCTAGTTTTGTTGTTAGAAATTTGATTTGAATATCTTTAGCATAATTTTTAATATTTTTAGTATCAAATCTAGTAGCTGAGTATATAATATTGGTTAATACATCATTTGGTAGCTTTTCGTTTAACTTGCTAGTAGCTGGAGCTATAATCTCACTTCTTTTGGTTACATAGGCTGAAATTATGTTAAATACGATATTTAGAACACTATCATTGCGGTTTTGATCTAGCCAGTTATTTAGTGCACTCTCATTGCCTTGAGTGAGCTGAATCATAGCTTTGTAGATATTATTTTGATCTAAATTTGGGTCTAATTCTATATTATCTAGCACTTCATTTGTAAGACGCCTTGAATCTTTGCTTATCATTTGAGCAGTTATTATAGCGTAGGCTCCAGCTATATAATTTAGCGGATCAAGATGATAGCTAGTAACAAAGTGCTTGTATGCTTGAGCAAAATCCCCAAGCTGAGCAAATGTAAGAGCTAGATTGAATTGGACAATTGAGTGATTTGGGTATAGTTTTGTAATCTCTAAAAAGTCGCTATTTGCCTCTCTTAAATTATTATTAAGTGCTTTGAATATGGCTTGAGATAGCATTGCGTTGGCTTTGGATACTGCTCCACTAGTTTTTAGATACTCATCTGCTACGCTATTTTCATCTACAAATAGGCTTAATCCACCTTTTCTGATATATTCAATTGTCTGTTTAGGGTCAAATGCCTTATATGGAGTGAAATAAAATAGAATTTGATATAGGGTATTTTGGTTAAAAAATCTATTTGTATCGTAGTTTTTTTGTGCTAAATTTATATCAAATAGCTCTGGATTTAATATGGTTTTAATAGGATATGTATCTTGTATAAAGGTGGAGTTATAATCATTTAGCATTTTTAAGATTTTAGCTGTGGAGGCAAATTCCCCTGTTTTAAGATCGATTAAAGATATGGCTAGATGGGTTAATGGGGCGTTTTTCTCATCTATTAGGGCTTTATTTAGATACTGCTTAGCCTCTTTATACTCGCCAAGTCGTGCGTATAAAAGCCCAAGAGGTAAGTTTATATCATAGTCTTGAGCGGCTTTAATGGCTTTAATCGCCTCTTTATCTTCGTGGAGATAGCTTAGGATTTTTGATCTTAGATACTCTTTTTGACTGGTGTAATATTTTGAATTTGATAGCTCTAAAGTGTGTAAAGCCTCTATATAAAATCCGCGGTAAAAGCTCACTAATGCATTATAAAACTCATATAAATTTACATCACTATCTCTGTTTATAAAGGCATTTGCTAAGTCAATATAGTATTTAAATAGCTCTTCATCGCCAATTTCCAAAGCACACACTGCTATATTAATAGCACTTACTGTGATATTTTCGTTATTGCTAATGGCCTCTTTAAATGTCTCAATAGCATCTTTAAATAGCCCTTGATTCATCTTAGATACGCCAAGATTATATTTAGATAGAGATTCATTATATAGTGCGATATTTTCATATAGTTTGAGTGCTTCGATTTTGTTGCCACTTTCGTATAGTTTATTAGCTTTGATTAGCATACTATCGATTTTGGAATTTTGAAATTTTTGCGTTATTGTAGGTATGGTGATAGGTTCTACATCTTTTTGCGAATTTGGCTGGGTTTGAATGGTTTCTTCTTTAGAGCTTGAGAATATAATAATAGTAATTAACAAAATTAGAGCCAATAAACCAGAGACTATTATAATTATTAGCCTTTTGTTAAGTTGAGATTTTGGCGTATCATCACTATCTTCTATATCTTTTAAATCCTCATCTGTAGTAGGATTTAGAGCGGGTGCTTCTGTGGATTCTATAGATACAATATCATCGCTAGAATCCGCATCTTTATCTAGGATTACTACTTCTTGCCCATCTTGTTCTAACTCTGTTAATTCATCTGCCACTTTAAATTCCTAATTAGAAATACTTTTTCAAAACTTCTGGAATAGTTATTGAGCCATCGCTATTTTGATAATTTTCCATTATGGCAATTAGCGTTCTACCAACTGCAAGGCTAGAGCCATTTAGCGTATGGGCTAAAAGATTTTTCTTATCATCTTTATATCTGATTTTAGCGCGTCTAGCTTGAAAATCACGAGTATTTGAGATTGAGCTAATCTCCCTATATTTGCCTTGACCTGGTAGCCACACTTCTAAATCAATTGTCTTAGCAGCACTAAAGCCCAGATCTCCACTACATAGCATCATATGGCGGTGCGGTAAGCCAAGAGCAGTTAGCATATCACTAGCACAGCTTACCATCTCACTTAGCATTTCATCGCTTTTATCAGCTTTAGTGATGGCTACTAGCTCCACTTTTTCAAATTGATGTTGCCTAATCATACCCCTAGTATCACGCCCAGCACTCCCAGCTTCTTGTCTAAAGCAAGATGAGTAGCAAGTCATTTTAATAGGTAGTTTATCAGCTGGTATAATCTCATCATTATATATATTTGTTACGGGAACTTCGCTTGTAGGGATGAGATATAGATCTTCTCCATCTACTTTATATAAATCCTCAGCAAATTTAGGTAGTTGACCTGTGCCATAAAGAGTATTTGAACTCACCAAAAACGGCACATTAACAAGCTCAAACCCACGGCTTGTATTAAAATCAATCATAAAATTTACAAGCGCTCTTGAGAGCCTAGCCCCATCGCCTCTAAGAATTGTAAATCTACTTCCTGATATCTTAGCCCCAGTAGCAAAGTCCAGCCACCCAAGTGCTTCGCCTAGCTCGTGGTGCTCTTTTGGGGTAAAGTCAAATTCCCTTGGGCTTAAAACATTTAAAATACAGATATTATCATCTTCATCATTGCCTAGCGGAACATCATC
Source organism: Campylobacter sp. RM19073 (assembly GCF_024723495.1). NCBI lineage: Bacteria > Pseudomonadati > Campylobacterota > Epsilonproteobacteria > Campylobacterales > Campylobacteraceae > Campylobacter > Campylobacter sp. RM19073. The sequence goes on from NZ_JANQCT010000028.1 coordinate 9,579, forward strand.
ATCTATGATATTTGGCACGCTTTTGGCTATTTTTTCTAAATTTAACTCTAGCTCATTTACCACGCCAGATAGTGCTTGAAGATCTTTTTTATTAGCTTCAAGCTCCATTTTTAGCTCACTTATATCCTCTTTATTTCTAGATTTTATGCCTAATTCTTTGCTTTTTGAGTTTTGTATGGCTTGAAGATTTTCTAGTTCAAGCTTTTTAGCCTTAAGTAAATTATAAGCTTCTAAAAGATTAGCAAGCACTCCATCACCAACCTTTTTAGCCTTTAATTTGGCATTAAATTCATCATAATTTGTCTCTATCAATCTTAAATTTATCATAATCCTTCCTTAATAAATTCCTACAAAATCTCTTACTTTTTCCATTGTTTCATTTGATATTTTTTGAGCCTTTTTGCCACCTTCATTTAGTATCTCTATAATCTCATTTTGGTTATTCATATAGTAATCAAATTTATCCCTAGCAGGTGCGAAATAATTCCACACAAGCTCATTTAAATACGCCTTAAAATGCCCATATCCTTCGCCACCTTTAGCATATCTATCTTGTAAATTTCCTAGCTCTTTTTCATTTAAAAATAGCCTAGCAATCGCATAAATATTACAACTTTGCCAATCTTTTGGCTCTTCAAGGGGAGTGCTATTAGTTACAACCGAATTACACTGCTTTTTAAGCGTCTTAGCATCGCTAAATATATCAATTGTATTTTTATAGCTCTTACTCATTTTAGCCCCATCAGTCCCTGGTATGGTGGCTAGATCTTGAGCTATATCAGCCTTAGGTAGGGTAAATATCTCTTTATAGGTGTTATTAAATTTAAGTGCTAAATCTCGTGCTATCTCTACATGCTGGATTTGATCCTTTCCTACAGGGATTTTATCAGCATTAAAAAGCAAAATATCAGCCGCCATCAAAATAGGGTAGCTAAATAATCCATGATTAGCCTCTAAGCCCTTAGCGACCTTATCTTTATAAGCGTGAGCTCTCTCTACTAGCCCCATTGGTGTAAGCTGAGATAGTATCCAATATAGCTCTAAGACATCTTTAACATCGCTTTGAACCCAAAATGTAGAGCGATTAGGGTCTATCCCAAGTGATAAGAATGCAGCAGCAGCCTCTATGGTATTAGCTTTGAGCGATTTAGCGTCATTTAAAGAGGTCATAGCGTGGTAATTAGCTATGAATATAAACATCTCATCATCGCTACTATTTTGCCTATCTATCATCGGCTTGATACTAGCAAAGTAGTTGCCTAAGTGGAGTTTGCCAGATGGTTGAAGTCCTGTTAGAGTTCTCAAATTTTATCCTTTTAGATACTTTTTATTTAGCAATTTTATGATTTTTGTAGCTATTTGTTCTGGAGTTTTATTCTCTACATTTATGATTAAATCAGCCTTTTTAGCATAAGCCTCATCACGCTCTTTGTGTAAGGCTTTAGCCTTAGATAAATCGCTTAAAAGCGGTCTTTTGGCTAGTTTTTTATCCGCATTTGGGGAATTTGCGATACGCTCCATTATCTTATCAAAGCTTGATTTTAGGTAGATTACGGTGCCAATTTTATTTAAATTTTTAACCTTGTAAAATCCCCCACCAGTGGATATAACAGAGCCATTTACGGATTTTTCTAAGAATTTAGCTAGGCTCTTTTCTATCTTTCTAAACTCAGCCTCACCATCATCTTCAAAGATTTTTTTAATCTTTTTATTAGCAAAGCTCTCTATCAAATCATCTCCATCAATAGCAAAAACTCTTAACTTACGAGCTAAAACCCTAGCTACGCTACCCTTGCCAACGCCCATAAATCCTATTAAAATTATATTTTTATATGTCTGTCTCATTTTTGCCCTTATTTTTTGGTATTAAAACTACTGGAGTTCCATTTAAGCTAAATCTCTCTCTAAGCTTATTTAGCAAATACCTTTTATAGCTAAAGTGTAAAGATCTAGGCTTATTCATCACTAAAGCGATCTTTGGTGGCGCAAATCCAAACTGAGCCGCATAGAAAATCTTAACAATCTTGCCATGATCTCTAGGAATAGGGTGAGTTCGCACAGCCTCTTCTATAAGTGCGTTTAGCTCTGAAGTTTTAATCCTTTGAGTGTAGTTTTGATATATCTCTTTTATGAGTGGATAGAGCTTGTGAATTCGCTTTTTACCAAGTGCTGAAACACTAATAATCGGGGCGTAAGCTAGAAATTTAAATCTATCTCTAATCTCAAATGCGACCTTATCAAACTCATCATGCTCCTTATCCCATTTATTTAGCACGATAATCACACCAAGCTCAAATTTCCCCACTAGCCCAGCGATTCTCTCATCAAGCTCTGTAAATGGCTCACTCGCATCTAGTACAAGCAGAGCTATATCGGCTACTTCTAAGATTTTTTGGGTGCGATTTAGGGCGTATTTCTCTATCCCTTCTATTTTGCCACGCTTTCTAATCCCAGCAGTATCGACAAATTCAAAGACCCTACCATCATAGACAAAACTCTCATTGACAGGATCAATCGTAGTCCCAGCTATGCTACTTACTACTGAGCGATTATCATTTACAAGTGCGTTTAATAGACTTGATTTGCCTACATTTACACGGCCGACTATACCAACTTTTATATTTTTATTCTCATAATCTATAGCTTTATTGTCTAAATCCAACTCACCATTATCATTAAAATCTTCTAAAAACTCATCAAATTCATCAGCGTCAGCTTTTAAATTTGATTTTGGTAGTTGCTTATAGATCCACTCACAAAGCTCATCAACCCCAGTAGCGTGGCTTACAGATAGATTAAAAACCACACTAGCGCCAAATTCATTAAACTCCCAGCTACGCTCCTCATCTTTTTTGCTATCAACTTTATTTACCACAAGCGCAATTGGCTTATTTAATTTTAATAAAGAGTAAAATAACCTTTTATCCACATCATCAGGAAGCATCTTGCCATCTACCATAAAGATTATGATATCGGCGTATTTTGCAGCATTTAATGTGTTATTTTTGACATTTATAAATAGCTCATTACTCTCATCTATTCCGCCACTATCTATTAATATACAGCTTTTATCATTGATTTGAATTTCAGTCTTATTTGTATCTCTTGTAGTGCCACTAACTTCGCTAGTTATAGCAATTCTTTGTCTAGCTAAGCGGTTAAAAAGTGAGCTTTTACCGACATTTGGACGGCCTACTAGTATTATTTCTTTCATAGGTTTCCTTAGAAATGATTAGGCTAGATTATATCCAAAAGCGCATTAAGCATTTATAAAATTAAATTTTCAATAGATTAAAATTGGATTTTAAATATTAAATTTGATAATTTTTATAGCGAAAATTTTATAAAAGCCTTTCAAGGTTGCTGAGCTTTCGCTCAGATTTTATAAAACAAATTTGAAGCAAATAGGGGTCACCCTACGCAGTAGGGACTTCAGGTGGGTCAAGGGAGTGTAACTCCCTGTCGCAAACGGCGACTTGTTGCCGTGCGAAGTTAAGAATTTATTTTTAAGTGGGAAGGGGGATGCTTTTTGGCAGATGAGTAGCGTGATAGTTAAATGATGCTACGAAAAATAAGAGCGAAGCTACCTTACCCTTCCCCCTTAACAACCCCCAACCCCTTGTAAAAGCCTTTCAATGGGTGGCTTACGCCACAAAATTTTCGCAACAAAAAACTCGAAGGAGTTTTTGGCGAAAATTTGGAGTAAAAATAAAAATGCCAAACTGGGAAGGGGCTCTGATTTTTAAGGGATAGGGGAAACTATTTTTAACTTCGCAGGTCAGCAAAGCCGACCTTTGCGACAAGGAGCTACGCTCCCTTGACCCACCTGAAGCCCCCACGAGTGGGGT
>NZ_JANQCT010000029.1:0-13377 GCF_024723495.1 Campylobacter sp. RM19073
TGTTAATCTCTTCGATAATATCATCGATCGCATCTTGTACTTCTTTAGGAATTTCATCTGTGTTATTGGTTGGATCAACTTGGGTTGTGGTGTTATTTTGGTTAGCTGAATTTTCATTGTTGGTTGGGTTATTATTTTGATTAGTTGAGTTTTGGTTACTAGCACTTTCATTTGTGTTTGTATTGCTCTCTTGGTTATTTGCTGCGGCTGAATTTCCACCACCATTTTGGTTATTTGAATTTTAATTATTGCTTGGGTTAGTTGCTGGAGTTGTAGGTCTTTCCAATCCACTAATCACATCTTTGATTGTCTCATTACCCAAGGCTTCTAATTTTTTAATTGAATTATTAAATATTTCTTGCGCTATTCTTGGAATATCATATACATTAGATGGATTTTTTGGATCATAGTCAAGATCGCCTATATCTAATTTTTTATCTCCAGTAATATGATCATATATATTTTGTATTGCGTAGGTTATATTTGCTTTTTCATCTGGGTGTAAAGCTTCCCATGCTTGGCTTAATAAAAACTCCCTATGCGAATTTGTATCTATATTTAGCTTATCGCCAAAGTATTTAAGGGTGCTATGCCATATTATTAAAGCCTCGCCAAGAGCCCTTACATCAGAGTATTCATGGATTTTTTCCATTTTATCTATGTATTGTTCGATTTTACTCCTAATATCCTTACTTGCGCTACTATCTATGGTGGTTATATCAAAATTAATACACTCCAATCCATAAAGACGGCACATCATCGTTTTAGGGGTATTGGCATAAAGTGAGCTATCTAGACCAAAGCTAATTATTGCCATACTTACAATTTTTGATATTTTCACAATTCTCCTTATATGATTTAAATTCAAGGTAGGCATTATACCCCCCCCATTAATCTAAGCTTAATTTTTGATAAATTTAGATAAAATTTTAAAAATTAAAAGATTATTTTTAGGATATTTTAATGAGTATTTTGGTTATTAAAGGCTACCATACTTCACATTAAATACTTCGCTAGTAATAACTAAAAGCATTTTAGAAATTACAAATTTTATTAAATCTGTGCGTAGAATAACAATCTTAAAAGGCTTTTAATGGGTGGATTACGCCATGGATTTTAATAAGGGGTACCCCATTGTGGGGACTTCAGTAGAGCGTGGCGAAACTAGTTTTACTAGTGAGCCAAAAAGCATAGGTAACCCCACTCAAGGAAACCACCCCTAAAGGGGTCGCATTCGCTGGTTTTGCAGGAACCTTCTCAAAAAGAGTACAAAGCGCAAGAGTGCGGGGTCAAGTGGGTGGAGCTTAGCTCCACTGCGAAGTTATAATAAAAAATAAATTATATCGATACTAAAGCATACTTTTTGCCGTAAAAATTATCAAATTTAATCTTTAAAATCCAATTTCAATATATTTGTTTTGTTACGATGAATAAATAAGAATTAAGTTGTGTTAATGATAGAATTTATGATTTAATTGTGTTAAAAATCTGAATTATATAAAAATTTATATAAATTTGACAGCCAAAAAGGCTGCCAAATCGGGCTTACATCATACCGCCCATTCCACCCATACCGCCCATATCAGGCATTGCTGGCATAGCTGGTTTATCCTCTTTGATTTCGCTTACTGTAGCCTCTGTAGTTAGTAACAAGCTAGCCACGCTCACAGCATTTTGAAGTGCCACACGCTCTACTTTAACCGGATCTATAATCCCAGCTTCAAACATATCTACATACTCTCCGCTTGCAGCGTTAAATCCGTAGTTTGTATTATTTGCTGTGCTTACTGCATTTGCTACTACTCCTGCATCAAACCCTGCATTTTCAGCGATTTGGCGAAGTGGGGCAAATAGGGCACGCTTGACAATATTTGCTCCGATTAGTTCATCTCCGCTTAAATTTAAATCCACTTTATTGCCAGCTTTGATTAAAGCAGCACCACCGCCTATTACGATGCCCTCTTCTACTGCTGCTTTTGTAGCATTTAGAGCGTCATCTACTCTATCTTTTTTCTCTTTCATTTCAGTTTCAGTCGCAGCGCCAACTTTGATAACTGCCACACCGCCACTTAATTTGGCTAATCTTTCTTGAAGTTTTTCTTTATCATAATCGCTTGTAGTTTCGATAATTTGAGCTTTGATTTGATTAATTCTAGCATCTATTGCATCTTTTGAGCCTGCACCATTTACAATTGTAGTGTTATCTTTGTCAATTACAACTCTATCAGCTTGACCCAAATCACTTAAACTAGCACTTTCTAAAGTTCTACCTAGCTCTTCGCTTATGACTTCACCGCCTGTTAAAATCGCTATATCTTCTAGCATAGCCTTTCTTCTATCGCCAAACCCAGGAGCTTTAACCGCTGAGATGTTTAGCACTCCACGAAGTTTATTAACAACTAAAGTCGCTAAAGCCTCGCCCTCTATATCTTCAGCGATGATTAATAGCGGTTTGCCAGTTTTTTGAATTTGCTCTAAAACTGGCAAAAGATCTTTTAAATTTGATATTTTTTTATCAAATAATAGTATAAATGGGCTACTTAGCTCAACTTGCATTTTCTCTGCATTTGTGATGAAATATGGACTTAAATAGCCTCTGTCAAATTGCATACCCTCAACTACATTTAACTCATCGTTGATTGATTTTGCTTCTTCAACTGTGATAACGCCATCTTTACCTACTTTTTCCATAGCTTCAGCGATTAGATCTCCTACGCTTGTATCGCTATTTGCTGAGATAGTAGCTACTTGAGCGATCTCTTTTTTGCCTTCTACTTTTTTAGAGGCGTTTTTAAGCTCGTTTATCACCGCAGCGGCGAATTTATCCATACCTCTTTTTACTTCAATTGGATTTGCACCAGCTGTGATATTTCTTAAACCTTCTTTAAAAATAGCGTGAGCCAAAACTGTGGCAGTTGTAGTGCCATCGCCTGCTTCATCGTTTGTTTTGCTAGCTACTTCTCTTACTAAACCTGCGCCCATATTTTCTATAGTATCAGCCAGTTCAATCTCTTTAGCCACGCTAACGCCATCTTTTGTGATTGTTGGGGCGCCAAAGCTCTTTTGTAAAAGCACATTGCGTCCTCTTGGTCCCATTGTTACTTTGACCGCGTCGCTTAATTTTTTAACACCATTATATAATCTATTTCTAGCATCATCTGCAAATATAATCTCTTTTGCCATCTTTTATCCTTTTATTATTTTATAATTCCTAAAATATCTTCTGTATTTAAAACTAGATATTTTTTATCATTAAGCGTAATTTCGCTACCGCTATATTTAGCAAATACAACCGTATCACCTACGCTAAGACCCTCTGCTTCTTTGCTAACAGCTACAACTTTACCTTGACTTGGTTTTTCTTTAGAAGCATTATCTGGAATGATAATACCTGAAGCTGTAGTTTTAAGCTCTTCTTCCCTCTCTACAAGCACACGCTTGCCTAATGGCTCAAAATTCATCTCTATCCTTTCGTTTATATGATTTGTCTTAAAAATTAGCACTCTATATATTTGAGTGATGAAAATATATCATAATTTTATATATATGTCAATAAATTTACCCCAAATTTAAATAAAAATTATCAAAAACATTTAGTCTAATCCACTCAAGCTTAATAAAATTTCTCTATAACTAGCAAATTTAATTTATTAAGCTAGATTTGAGTATAATTAAATAAATTTTTTTAAGGAATTTAGATGAGAGTTTTATACTGGATTTTAGGAAGCTTAGCCGTGCTTTTGGCTATTGCTTATACCCTGCTTTTTAGTAGCGTTGGAAATAGCATAACAAAGCCATATATACAAAAGATAGCATCTCAAAAGAGCGGAATGGATATAAGGCTTGATGAGTTTAAGCTATCTATCAGCACTCTTGATATTACCGTTAGTGTAAATAATGCCTTAAAAGCTAGAGTTTATGGTAATTACAGCCTATTTACCCAAAAATTAGACCTTAACTACACCGCTAGCACAAGCGATTTAAGTAGTTTTGGGGTGGATATTAAAGATAATATAAGCTTAAATGGTGCTATTTTAGGCGAATTTAATAATTTTATTGCTAATGGTAGTGGGACGATAGTTGGGTCAAATTTGCGTTTTGCTACTAGAATTGCCAATTTTGCTCCAGTTGAGATAAAGCTAGATGCCAAATCGCTTGAACTAGCACAAATTAGCTCCATAGCATTAGGAAAGCCATATATAAAAGGCAAGATGAATATCATAGCTGATATTGGTAGTAACGATGGAAATTACAATGGAAATGCTACTTTAAATATCCCAAATTCTATAGTAAATAGCGAGTTAGTGGCTGCTGATTATGGTGTAAATTTGCCACAAAATTTCACAATAAAAGCAAACTCAAATTTAAACTTAGATGGTAGAGTTGCTAAGGCTAAAAGCGTGATTACCACGCCAGTTGCCGTTATCGCAGCTTTAAATTCAATATATAATATTGATGAAAATGCCTTAAATAGCGATATAAATTTAAATATTCCAAATTTGGCTAGACTTGAGCCTATAATCGGTCAAAAACTACATGGAGAGATCACGGCTAAGGCTAATACTAAGATAGTTGGAGCCAATTTAGAGTTTTTAGATGCTGATATTAATGGATTAGGCGGCGTAATAACAGCTAAAATGGCAAATAATGAGGTAAAAGCAGATATTAAAAAAATTAAATTAAATGAGCTTTTAAAACTCATATCTATGCCAGCACTAGCTAATGGAAGTATAAACGGCAACGCCACAATAATAGGGTTAAATGACCCTAATAAAAGAGCTGGAGATATAAAAATAGATATAAATGGTGGGCTATTTAATGCTAGTGAATTAAATAAGATGATTGGCTCAAATATAAATAAAAATATCGCATTTAACTCAAATATAAAAGCAGATTTAAAGGGCGATGATGCTAATCTAAACGCGAATTTAAAATCTGAAATTTTAAATATAAATAGCCTAAATGCAAACTATAATCTAACGCAAAAAATCGCAAAAGCTAGTACCCAAATAGTAGCACCAGACCTTGCTAAATTAGGCAATATTTCTGGAGCCAAACTAACAGGTCAAATCGCTATAAACGCAGATTTAATAGGGGATTTGAATAATCAAAAATTACCATTAAAAAGTGCAAATTTAGATATTAAGGCTATTGATGGGTTGATTAGTGCTAATATAGATAATGGCAAATTAAAGGCTAAAATTCAAAATATTTTGGCTCAAAATCTCTTTTTGATGATAGGGCAAAAACCGCTTTTAAGTGGTGAGCTAAATGGCGAGCTAAATCTTGATAGCATTGATATTGCTAATTTAAATGGCAAGGGCGAGATAAGACTAGAAAATGGGGTGCTAAATGCGACAAATTTAACAGAGCTAACAAACAAAACATTCCCACAAAATACCACCATTAACGCACATATCAAACCCACTTTTACCAATTCCACCATCCATTTTGCCACTACGATTAATTCAAATTTAGCCACAATAAACAAATTTGATGGTAGCTATGATATAAATAAAAATAGCCTTGAAGCCATATATAACGCTGATATTCCAAGGCTAGATAAGCTAGAGTTTTTAACTGGAATGAAGCTAAATGGCTCACTAAATCCAAGCGGTAAAATCTCTATAAATGATAATATAAATGCTACTTTAAATAGCGATTTTATCGGCTCAAAACTCAAAGTAGATATAAGGAATAATAAAGCAAATTTAACCTTACCTAAATTTGAGATTGCTAAGCTTTTGGAATTTTTAGATTTTAGTGCTTTTTATGAAGGGGAGGCTACTTTAAATGCTAATTACGATCTAAACAGCTCCAAAGGCGATTTCAAAGCTGATATAGCCAAAGGGCAATTAGCTAAGAGTGATCTTACAAATTTAATTAGCGCTACAATTCAAAAAGATATAACAAATGAAGTCTATAAAGATGGCTATACAAAAGGGATAATAGATAAAAATTTGATTAATTTCAACGCTTTGCTAAGCTCACAAAAATCAGATATAAACATTACATCTGCTAGTTTAGATACCGCCTCAAAAGCTATAAATATCCCAGTTAAAGCAAATTTAGAAAAGACTGATATAGCTGTAAATATCACAGGCACAAGCGACCAGCCAAAGTATGCTATTAGCTCCAACTATCTAAAAGATAAGGTTTCAAAAGAGATTGATCGTGGACTAAATAAGCTATTTAAAGGCGACGAAGAGAAAACTCAAGGCACAAAAGATCTCATAAACGGCCTTCAAAATTTATTTAATCGCTAAGCCATTTTACAGCTTAGATAAGATCAAGCTAAATATTTTTTAGCTTGATTAATCGCACTTAATAGATAATCCACATCATCATCGCTATGAGACCAGTGAAGGCTAACTCTTAACCAGCCAGGCTTAAAGCTAAGCGGTTCATCATCATTAAGCCCTAAAAGATCATGTCCATATGGTCCAGCACATGAGCATCCAGCACGACTTTGAATTCCAAATTTCAAGCTTAGAGTTTGAGCTAAATCAAATGGCGATATGCCTTTGATATTAAAAGCAAAAATAGCGAGTTTTTCCTTATCTTTTGGAGCGTAATTTACCACCCCTTTTATATGAGATAGTCCATATTCGAATTTACTCATCAGCCTATCTTTTTGATTTTTGATAAACTCCAGTCCCACTTGATTTCTAAGCTCAAAAGCCAAATACGCACGGATAAGCTGAGTAATGGCAGGAGTTCCAGCATCTTCTATCTGCTCTATATCATCTAAATAACGCACACTTTTTTTGCTAACATAGCTAACCGTTCCACCAGCTGAAAATGTAGGCAAATTTGTATTAAATAATGATTTTCTAATAGCTAAAATCCCGCAACCACCAACCCCACCAAGCAATTTATGCGAAGATATAAATATAGCATCACACAAAGAGCTATCTACATTCTCATACGCTATCAAGCTTGAAGCGTCTATGGCAATTACAGCATTATACCGCTTTGCTATGGAATTTATAGCCTTTATATCAGTTTTAATCCCAGTTACATTTGAAGCAGCACTAATGCTAATTATAATCTTTCTATTAGCGTTAATCTTTAAAATTTTATCTAGCTCCCCCCAGTGTAATCCGCCATCTCTAGCTAGAGGTATTCGCACCACTTCACAAGCTCCACTTCTATAGCTAATCTCATTGCTATGGTGCTCATATGGCCCAACAATCACTAAAGGCAAAGATCGCCTTATACTATCAAAATTGATATTCAACGCCATTTTGGTAGCTGGTGGAATATAAATTCCCATAATTTCTTGAAATTTTTTGATCGCCGCACTGCTGCCTTGTCCGCATGGTAAAAGCAAAAAATCGCTTTGTAAATTTAGTAATCTTTTAATTCCAGCCCTTGCATTTTCATAATAATTTGTCGTGATATTTGAGCATTGGCTACACTCGCTATGAGTGTTAGCGTAAGTCTTTAAAACTCGCCTTATCTCATCTTCAATAGGCAAATACCCAAGCCCGCTAGCAGTCCAATCAAAATAGTAAATTCCATCTTTTAATATTATATTTTGGCGAATTTTATCTATATTCAATACTTCTTCCTAGATTTTTGTCTAATTATACTAAAATTTAGTAAAATCTAAATTCACAAACTCTATTTGCCCCTTAAAGCGGCTAATCTACTTTTGGCTTTTTGAGCTATATCCTCTTCCATATCATAATATTCAAATGTAGCTCCATGCTGAATTGTCCCATCTAAAATATCTCCAGCTTGGCGGTTTTTTAAATCTATCTTAGCCACCTCAAATCCATCAAGAGTTTTAGCAAATTCCTTAAGCCTACTTGGTATATTATCAAGCTTAGTATATAGATAGCACCAGCCAACTCCGCCATTTCTGCTAACCCTACCACGAAGCTGATGAAGCGAAGCAAGACCTAACTTCTCAGCACCAACTATAACAATAGTAGAGAGCCTAGGAAGCGAAATCCCAACCTCAACAATCGTAGTAGCTAGCAAGATATTGCCATCATTAGCAAACTGCTCTAAAATATCATCTTTTTGCTTATCCTTGCCATGCGTGATATAGACCTTTTGAAATTTATTTAACCAAAATGGAGCAGCCGTGCTTAAGCTTTGATAGTTGCTTACTTGGCTATCTTCTATGAGCGGATAGATGATTATTGTCTGTTTATTTTCTTGAATTTGAGCTTTGATATGCTCTAAAAGTGCGTTAAATCCGCTATTTTGGATTATTAGCGTTTTAATCTGTTTAATAAATGGGGTTTGCTTTAAAAAGCTAAAGCTAACTAGCTCAGACTCAATAAGACAAAGCGTCCTAGGAATCGGTGTCGCACTAAATTGTAAAAAGTGCGCCCTTAGGCTTTCATCACGAGTTAATTCATCGATTTTTTGCCGTTGAGTTGAGCCAAATCTATGCTGTTCATCGATCATTATTAGAGTGCTTTTTGGTAAATTTTGGTATAAGAGTACGTGAGTACCAACTATCAAATTCGCATCTTCTAAATTTATATTTTTTGAGCCTTTTTGTAGATATACCACCTTCATAAATTTCGGTAAAAGGCGTATTGCCTCACTATAAAGCTGAGTAGCAAGGATGGTAGTAGGTGCCATTAAAATAGATAAATTTGGATAATTTAAAAGTGCCGCACCAAGTATCACTAAAGTCTTACCGCTACCTACATCTCCCATTATTACTCGTTTTGCTGCTAGATCTTTAGCAAGATCGATTTTAATATCATTTAGCGCTTTTAGCTGATCATTAGTAGGCTTAAAAGGTAGATTATCTAACCACTGCGAAATATCATATGGATTAATAGCAGTGGCTTTAAATAGCACTTTTTTTACACTAAGCTTTTTTAAATAGTTAAAAATTTCAATAAATTTTAAAATTTCCATCTGCTTAGGGGTTAAATTTAAAGCCGAATTTGTCTCATTAAGATTATGTAAAGATAAAATCTCATTAGCCTCTTTAGCCTCAAGTCCTTGAGCGATTAAAGAGTCAAGGCTTATATATTTTTGAATTAATTTTTGAATTTGGCTATCTTTTATAGATCTTTTATAATGCGGGATAATCTGACCAACCTTGGTTATAATCTTAGGATTACTAAACTGCCAAATTCCATTATACGGCACGCTTTTACCATAGATATAAAGCCTCTTACCACGCTTAAATGAGGCATAATGCCACGCTTTAGCATTAAAAATAACAATACTTACACTACAATCCCAAGAGATACAATAAGCCAAAACATTAAGCGTATTAGGGCGAGTAAGCGTAGATTTAATCTCTATTTCTACGCTATTATCGCCTGAATTTGGCTGATTTTTTATACGCAAATCCTCAAAACTCTTTGGCAGTATCAAAGCTAGATCTAGCAAACTAGCAATCCCTAGCTCTTTTAGCTCTTTAATTTGCTCCACTACTTTTGCTCATTATATAAACAAGCGATACTAAGAGAATTAATCTCATCTAAGCTGGATATAAAAGAGTTTAGCTCATCTAATCCCAAAGCCTTTATACGCTCTAAATTTAGATCAAATTCGCCAAGCTCATAGCCTTGATAATGCTCCTTTTGAGCTATTGCAAGTCGCTTAAATAGCGTCTCTTTGCTAAGAGGCTTACTACCAAGCAAGAAATTTTTAGCCGCGTCAAGCTCTTTTTGCGTTGCTCCATTTTGGACAAATTTAGCTATCTCATCTTTTATAAGAGTTATGGCCTCATCTTTGCTCTCATTTTTAGTTTGTAAATAGCCATTTAAAGAGTTATAGCTTAAATTTAAATTTGCCGAGCAATATACGCTATAAGCTAGCCCACGCTTAACTCTAATCTCCTCCATCAATCTAGACCCAAATCCGCTACTACCAAGAATAAACATAGCCACATTTAGCTTAAATTTATCCCTTAAATCAAAATTAATCGGCGAACCAAAATATATATAAGCTTGCTCGCTTGGCTTATCAATTATCTTTAAATTCTTATTTTTGCTTACTTCTATCTTGGTTAATGTTTTTTCTTTGCCATGATTTAACGCATTAAAAAGCTTTTGGAATTTGACATTTTCTAACTCTATATCTCCACCCAAGACAACAAACATATTCTCAAGAGTTAAGCTATCTTCTATAAATTCCTTAATATCGCTAAGCTCTATTTGGCTAATACTCTTAGGCGTTCCTATACTAGGCGTAGCTAAGCGTGAGTTAGGATATAAAATCTCTTGTAATGCGCCACTAGCTTGATAATCATAGTCGCTACTATATGAAGCGATCACGCCTAGAGCTTGAGTTTTTAGCTTTTCTAATATATCTTTATCGTAGTTTGGATCTGATAATAAATCCACAAGCATATCAAATCCATATTCAAAATGCTCGCTCAAACTCTCCAAGCTAATCTCAAATGTCTCAAATCCAGCACTAGCCCCAAGCATAATAGCCCTCATATCAAGAGCTTTATTAAACTCACTACTACCAAGCTTTTTCGTCCCTTCGCTTAATAATTCAGCGGCTAATTTTGCTACTCCATATTTTTTTTCACTACAAGTTCCAGCTACCTTAAAAACAAGCTTTAATCCCACAATCGGCAACTCGCAACTACGCTCATAAATCAGATCAATATTATCAATTTTTAAATTTAATCTCTCCACTATTTTACCTCATTTAAATAATACTCTATTTGGTCTTTTCTTAAAATCCTTATGTAGTTTGTGCTACCAATCTTTCCAGCTGGATAACCCGCTGTAAGAGTATATGTAGATTCATAGTTGATTAAACCAGCATCTTTTAAGCCTTTTATTGTATTAGCTAGTAGCAAATTTAGCTGATTTTTAGAAACAACCAAGCTTGGAATAACACCCCAAACAATTGTAAGGCTTCTAGCGATGGCCTCATCATGAGTTACGGCTATTATAGGCATTGTAGGGCGATTTCTTGCCATTTTTATCGCACTTGATCCGCTACTAGTAATGGATATGATAGCATCAGCACCGATCCTTTGAGCTAAATGCGAGCTAGCACTAGCTACCATATCTGCCTCATCGTCAAATTCAAACTCATCAAATTTACCATATGGATAGATAGATTCACTTTGGATTATTGTAGCACTCATCGCTTTTACCACTGCTACTGGATTTATACCCACCGCACTCTCTTCGCTTAGCATCACAGCATCAGTTCCATCTAATACAGCATTTGCAACATCGCTAATCTCAGCTCTAGTGGCACTTTGGCTCTTAGCCATTGTAAGCATCATCTGGGTAGCTGTGATGACTGGGCGATTGGTTGCGTTGGCTTTTTTGATTATTGATTTTTGAATGCTTGGGACTTTGTAGTATGGCACCTCAATTCCTAAATCCCCACGAGCTACCATAATTCCATCACTTGCTTCTATAATGCTATCGATATTTTCTACTGCGTCAAATTTCTCTATCTTAGCAAAAACCTTAGCATTCGAGCCAAATTCTCTTAATATAGCTTTGGCATTTATTATATCATTTGCATTTTGCACAAAGCTAATAGCAACAAAATCCACCCCATTTTGAGCTCCCCAAAGCATATCATCTCTATCTTTTTGCGTAATAACATCAATATTTAACTTCGTATTTGGGAAATTCACTCCCTTATTTGAGCTTAAAATGCCATCATTTTCTATAATGGTTTCGATAATATCAGCTGAGCACTTCACCACTTTTGCTCTGATAGTTCCATCATATAAATATATATATTCACCCTCTTTAATCAAAGATAAAATTTGAGGTTGATTGATACTTAGCTCATAAATTTCGCCATTTTTACGACCAATTATGCTATCTTTTAATACATTTAATCTATCTCCAGCCTTTAGCTCAAATGGCTCATTTAAGGCTCCAACCCTAATCTTTGGCCCACAAATATCTTGTAAGACTCCAACTCTAATACCAAGAGAATTTGAAGCCTCTTTAATCTTATCAATTGTGGATTTATGATACTCATGTGTGCCGTGTGAGAAATTTAGCCTAAATACATTAACTCCCTCTTGGATTAATGATTTAATCACATCTATGGAGTCGCTAGATGGGCCGATAGTTGCTACGATTTTTGTCTTTTTCATATCTGCTCCTAAGTTTTGATAATTATACCAAATTTAAGAATAAATAATGAAAAAAATATAAAATAAAGTAGAATTTAGGCGGGATAATCCGCCTAATATTAATCAAATAACTCTTCGTTTAGTTTAGCTTCGTTGAAGTTTTTGCCTAGATATTCGCAAATTTCACGCACATCTCTTAAGGCATTGCCAAGACAGCTTGTCGCACCTGGACTTGGGGTCATATTAAATATTATACCAGTTTTTGGATTTATACTAGCCTCACCTAGCATTAATTTTTTCTCCGTTTTATTTAACACTTGAGGGCGAACACCACCAAAACCTTTAGCATAATAAATATCGTTAGTACTTAGGCTTGGGACAATTTTTTGAGCATCTTTGACAAATAATTTTTTGTTTAGATATGGAACTTCAAATAAGAAATTGCGTAAAATATAGTTGCGAATTTCGCTATCTTTAAATAGATCAAATAATATACCAGCAATGGCTGAATCAAAATTTAAAGTTTTACAAAAATCAAGGAAACTTCCCCAATTATCATGATATCTCTCTAGTTTAGGAAGCGCTAAAGCAGTAGGGCCAAATCTAGTGCAACCATCAGCTAAAATATCTGGATCACCATGTAAAGCAGCAAATGGCAATTTAGGATTTTGCACCATATAGACCTTGCCATTTAATAACTTTTTCTTAGTTAAATAGAAGCTACCAGCCACAGGCAAACAGCCAAAATCCAGCCCATATCCCATTTTGTGAGCTAAATATAAAGAGTGAGCACCAGCATTTACTACGACAAAATCAGCACTAATTGATAGACCATTTGTAGTTTGGATATAGTATTTATCTGCATTTTGAGTGATTATATCCACTTTTGAGTTTAGATATACATCACACTCTCCGCCCTCTTTTTTAGCATTTTCTACAAATGTAGTTGTAAATGCACCATAATCAACGGTGGTATATTCACCACTTTTAACACCCATACCAACCACATTTTCAGCCCTATGAGTACCATCGCTATTTAATATAATTTTTGGCTCGATTTTAGCTAGTTCAGCCTTATCATAAAACTCCAAGTATGGATAAAGCTCTTTAAATTCATTAAATCTATTTTTAATATAATCAACCTCAACATCGCCTACGCCAATTGCCATTTTTTGACCATCAAACATATATTTGCCTTGATAGTCGTGCTGTAAGCCATATTTTACCACCATTCTAGCAGTTTTGCTGACTTTTTGAGCCTTTTCAAATGTATAGTTTGTCTCAATATCGCCACAATGGATAGTTTGAGAATTAGCCGTTCC